>JBDSEJ010000360.1:0-11533 GCA_039920105.1 Candidatus Nitrotoga sp.
CGACGGGCAGCATCTCCACCACGAGCTCGATCAGGCTGGATACGCCCATCCAGTAGCCGCCGGCAAGGTTCCCGAACATGTCGCCCAGCCCCGGCTGGGGTTGCACCTGATGGTCGCGGGCCACGGCGCGCGCCATCACGCCACGGTCGAGGGCACCAACAAAACGGTCGTCCCGCTCCACCACCGGCAGCATCTGGAAGTCGTCCCAGCCGGCGTGATGGGCCACCCCATGGATCGATGCGCGTGCCGGCAGCGTGAACCTCACCTGGTGCATCAATCGGGACAATGGCGCGTCTGGTGGTGCACGGAACAGGTCCGGCAGTTCGACCATACCCAGCAGAAGCTGGCCATTGCCGATGACAAATACCACCGCATCGATTTCGCCCTGCGCCTCGCGCAATCGCCGCAATGCCGAATCGGCCGTCGTGTCGCCAGCCAGCACCACGACCCGGGGGTCCATCCAGGCGCCCACCGTATCTTCCGGATAGCCCAGCAGCAGCCGGAACGCCATGCCCATGCCGGTGGGCAATTGCGACAGCAATGCATTGCGGCGCGCTTCGGGTAAGTAATGCAGCACCGCGACACCGGCCTGAGGCCCCATGCCCCGCAGCAAGGCCGATACCGGCTCATCGGGCAAGGGCTCCAGACAACGCGCGACGAACGGCGGCAGCATCACCCGCAATACGGGCGCCGACAGCCGCACCGGCGCTTCGGACAACAGGGCCGAGACGTTTTGCGGCGCCAGGCGCTGGAGTACCCGCGCCGCATCGGCCGGATGTGACTCAAGGAACGCGAATGAGAGGTCCTGGTTGCGAGCCATCAGGCCTGCTCCCCGATGATTAGCACGATGGCCTCCTCGCCGTACATCTTGGCCGGCAGTGTCACGCGGCCTTCTTCGGTCTCCAGCACCACTGCAACGGGAGTGAGCTCGAGGATGCGTCCTTCATACCCGCCCATACGCACCTTCTGGCCGACCGAAAAGCTGTGCCGCAGATGATGGCCGCCAATCAGGTTTGCTACGTAGTTGCGCGCCCCCAGGCTCAGGGCCAATGCCACCGATACGACCACGGTCACGCCGGCGATGGCGGCAATAATGACCAGGAAAGTGACCTTGATGCCGATCTGATCCGCACCCACCAGCAAGGCGGTAACCAGAATCACGGTCTGCACCGTGCGACCGAGCAGCTCGCGCTGGCGCGAATTGGTAACTTTCGAGGCGGCCACCACCAGGTCACGCGCCAAACGGCTGAGCAGGAAACCCGCGCCGATAATCAATGCGCCCGAGAACAGTGTGGGAACATAGTTGACGACACCGGCCAGCCAGGCAGTGAAGGCACTGAGACCAAGCACCTGCGTGGCCGCGGTGATAAAGAACAGCAGCACCACCCAGAACACCAGGCTGCCCAGGACACGGGCGGACGACTGGGGCAACTTGGCCCGCTCGGTGCCACCGTATGCGGTCATACGTGCCAGCATGCGATCGATGAACACCGCCGCGCGCACCGCCAGCGTACGCAATACGCGTGCTACGAACCAGCCGATCAGCAGCAACAGGAAGGCACCCAGAATGTTGGGCAGATGCTGCGCGGCCCGGGCGGCGAACTGTGCGAACGCGCTACTGAGTATCGCGCTCCAGTCAGTGAATATGTCCATGCATGGGTCCTCGTTTCGACGCGGATTCGCACGCCTCTTGAAGCTGCCGACGGCGTGCTGCTTGCGCCGCGACAGCGCTAGTTTGCAGCTTACAAGAATAGGAAATTCAAAGCGACTGTTTAAAGTATCCCGTGCTTTCTAGTCGTGACCAATCTGGAAATCTGTGTCAAAAACCTTAGAGTCCACCTCTGATTGCTCATTGCGTGTCTCTGTGACCACCCGCGCGTCAGAAATTTTCCTCTCAAGTAACCTCTGGCACGAGCCACCTTCGACAAGCGGTTTCTCGTCTTGCCGACTCTGTAGTCTTGTATTTATAAATGCCGAGCGCGACAACAGCAGCAAATATGACATCAAGAGACCATGTCCATTTCTGCGCATTTGCTGCACGTTTAGCCATCCAGGAGCTTCTCGTGCCCAGCACTGTTGTCTCAGAGCTTATCCCCGGTTCCGCGCAACAGGCTCCCGCACTCACAACACCTGGCTGACCTCTAAAACGGCATCGATGTCATGCCCGTTCCAGTTGTATTCCAGATAGGCGGCGTGCAGGCAGTCTTTAAGAAGTGACGTGCGCAAGGCCGCCATGCATTCACCCGCAGGGTGGCGTACCGATGGATAGAGGATGCCCTGCACGCCTTCTGCCCTGAGTATGCGCCCGATGCTCTGGGCATAGGTGTAGTCGTCGGGATCGACGATGCGAGGCTCGGATTGGCTGGCTTGGCGCAGATCGGCCACTTTGCCGTTGGCTTTCACGGTGAACAACCGCATCTGCAGGCGCATCGACAGTTCCTGGGTGGCGGCCATGAAAAGGGCCGCGTGATACCGGGTTTCGGCAATGGCAGTGTCGCGCTTGCAGGCGCAATACAACACGCCATAACTTCCGTCGCTGAAGCGGCTACCCTGCGGATTGAGATGGGTGAAAGCGGCCATGATGCAGGTGCTGCCGGGGCCAAACAGCCGCTCCTCGGGCGGAACCAGGCTGATCTCGCCGATCTCGTCACGGATACGGTCGTTGGTCATGGCCTCCAGCGCATAAAGGGCGTCGAAATCCTCCGGGCTCGCCACGCGCTCAAACAGACCGACTGCAGGGAAGCGGCTGGGGATGACCCGCCAGGCCGGGTTCCACTTCAGGCGCGTGGTCGGATAGGTAGACACTGAATTAGTCCTTCGACAGGCCTGTCACGAGCAAAGACGAAGGGCTCAGGACGGACGGCACATAGCTCAAGCCCAGCCGCCGCGACGGGCGTCGAGGTACTGGCGCACCGCGACCAGGTCGGCGACGTTGCCGCCGAGCATGCGGTCGAGCGCGCGCTTGCCGCCGAAGAGCGGCGCGCTGTTGGGCTTCTTCACCCAGGCGTCGGCCGCTTCGATCGACGGCAGCAGGATCTGCAGCGCCTTGTAGATGCCCAGGAGATAGGACACGCGCTCAAGGGTGTCGCGCTTGAGGTCGGCGGATTCGGGGGTAGATTTCCACTTGAAGAAGGTCGAGCGGCCTGGGGCACCCAACAGCACCATTTGTTCGTCTGTAGTCAGACCCCAGTCACGCGCGATGTTGAAAAAAGCGCGCAGGCCTGCGGCCGAGATATTGCGACTGCTGGGTTTGGCTTGGGGCTTGGCGGCCTGGGCTGTGTTTTGCATCTTGCCTCCATCTCAGTATTCTTTTGGACTGGAGATGTAAATTTAGTTCATTTATGGACTTTTGGCAATGCAAGTTCAACATCATTCCAGACAGCTTCGGATATACGGCATCCCTTTCCAGAACAGCAGGCCCAGCATGACCAGTAAAATAAGCAAAAACAGCAGTTTGAGATGTTTACGCAACAGCACCAACAGGCCGGCAGCGAGGATGAAACAGGAGATGTAGAGAGTGGTGTTGTTCCACTTGGCATCGGCAATGGGGTAGGCCAGCAATATGGTGGCGGCTGCGGCCATGGCCATGGCGTACAGGCTGACAAACACTCTGCCCTTTTTCAACAGGGCACGTACCAGAATGTCCAGTACCAGCAGGGGGCTGCGCACGGTGGCGAACACGCCGCGCAGCCACTTGATGCCGGAACCTTTGCCCGACAGGGCAGATACCGCCACAGCGGCGGACCGGGTGGCCATAACGGTGAAGCGGTCGGTGCCCACCTCTTCCATGATTTTTTCTTCGCCGACCTTGGCGCCTTTAAACAGCTCGATCAATTGTTCTGCGGGCAGGGCAGGGGCGGCGTTGATCTTTTGCCGCAGCCAGGGAAGCTTGCGGGACCATTTTTCGGCATCGGGAAACAGCTTGCCGCGAAACCGTTTCAGAAACATGGGGCCGTTGCTGCAGGGGTCGGCGCCGTCCAGTTCGTCGTCGCCGACGGCGTCGGCCAGGGCGGGCAGTTCATGTCGCAGGATGTCGAGGTGCAGCCGCTCCAGCACCATGGCGCTACACTCGGGCAGCTGCTCGGGCAGGCCGTCGGCAGTGTCCAGAAAGGCAAGCTCGCGGCGCAGGGCAGGCAGCCGCTTGTCCCACAGTGACTGCAGCAGGGCGAGGTCATCTGGCGGCACCCTGCCATCGAGCACGGCGCCGCGCAACAGGCTCAACACGCTGTCGGTGCCGGTACCAAGCTGGGGGGCAGTGCCAGGTTCCCGGCCGTATAGCCGGGCTAGGCGGGACGGATCGAGCAGGATCCGGATGATGCGTTCGGCGCCGTCCAAACGCCCGAACATCCAGTCGTTGATGCGCCAGGAGCGTTTGTAGAACACGCCGAAGTGCGCCACCTGCACCCCTGCCAGTTTCTGATCGAGTTGGCTGGGCCCGCCAAAGGCGGTGGGCACGTTGGCGCTGAATTGAACCAGTTCCAGGTATTGGTTTTGGGTGATATCAGCGCCAAAGGCGTAATGCACCACTTCCAGGGTAAGCAGGCGTTTCCAGGGCACGTGCGATACGGTGGGTAGCGGGTCCAAAAAATACAGCAGCGTACTGAAGTCGGCGTATTTTTCTGCTTCGCGCCGGGTGACGCCCAAGGCCAGCACATTTCGCAGCAGTGGCATAATCACTATGAACAACTTGCCGATCTCCTGGGCCAGGGCGGCGAACGCGCGGGGTGGCTGCAGGGATGCGCTGTTATCAAGAGCCTGATCGAACATCGCCACCCAACCCCGTAACTCGGTGTGCAGTAGGTCCGCCAGCTTTGTATCGCTGCCGTCCCGTTCCATCTTCGCCAGGACGGGAGCCAGCTCTTTTCCGCGGTCCAGCCAGTAATGGTGATCGAGGCTGCGCAAACGGGTGAGTTTAGTCATCAGGTCGTAGGCCCTACTCCGGGCTTCTATCAGTGCCTGCCAGTAAGCATCGGTGGTTTCGCTACGGCGGGCCGGCATTAGCGCCACGCCATGACGCAGCAGGTCCAGTAGCACATTCATAACATTTTTCAGGGTGAAGAGTCCCCAGGGCCATTCTGTCTGGTCCGCTATGTCGGCGACGCTGTTCGGCAGCCATGGGATATCCTTCAACTGCAGCAAGGCATCGGCGATCCGCTGGCGCGCGGCGGCCCAGCGCGATCCCCTTTTCGCTGTCATTGCGGGGACGCGCCGCACCTTCCACCATGGCCATGGCGATGTAGTCTGCCGCGCTTTGAGCGCGACTCAGCCGGTAACCGGGAAAGACGGCCGCGGCGACTTTGCAGGCCTCTGCCCAGTCAGCGAGCGGGCCACCAGCAGGCGGGTGTCGCGCTGCCGCCCCACTTTCCGATTGTGCTCGGAGATGGCGCGCAACTGGCCGGAAACCGACTCCACCCGGGGGATGTTCACCAGTGAGGCCAGTGTGGTGCTGATCAGGGTGGGGATCCTATCCGGGTCCTCCGACGGCGGATCGGGGATATGGCCGGGGTCGGGCACCACATAGGCCAGCACGCGCCGCACTTCGCCTTCGGCGCGCTGGCGGAATACCGCGTCGACGGCGGCTTCCAGCGGATTGTTGTCAAGCACGCCGCCATCCACCACAAAGCAGCCCAGCTTGAAATTGGTATGCCCTTCCAGACACGGCACCTGCACCTTGCCCGAGGTGATTTTCTCATCGGCGGCCGGCAGATAAAATGGTTCGAATGCGGTGGGAAAGGAGGCGGTAGCGCGAGCACCGGCGCCCAGTTTCGCGACGATGTCCGGGGTGGCGAAAGGGTCGCTGTCGAGGTCGGGGCCGCGGTTGAATGTCATCAGGCCCCGGTGGGTGACGTCGCGGATGACGGTGCCGACGTCGTCCGGAAAGTCGCGCACTTCGTCGCGCAGCACGGTGGTGGTGAGGGTGAGTTCGATCGGCACCAGCGCGGGCTTCTGCAGCCCCAAGCCCTGCTGGTCGCGGATTTTCTGGAAGCCTTCCACCATCGCCTTGTAGAAATAGCCGCCGTCCAGCAGCGAGGGCGGATCGGCCTGGGCGGGCTGGCGTAACAGGGTGAGGATGTCGCCCTTGTCGAGCCAGATGTCGCGCAAGGGGTCCAGCGGTTTGCCCTGGCTCATGGCCAGTGCAAGCAGCGCGCCGTTGATGCCGCCGGCACTGGTGCCGCTGATGATGTCGACCCGGGGGCCCAGGCTGAGCATCTCACACAGCCGCTTGTACACCGACCCGCCGCACACAGTTTCGTCGCCTACCAGGCGATTGATTTCCTGGGTGACACCGCCAATCCATATCGCCAGGCTGACCCCGCCGTTCATTACCAGGGCTATGCGCAATTCCTGTTCGTGGAAAGGGCTTGCCGGGGGTGTGGCTGGGGTGGGATTTATGATGGTCTCCTGATTGAGCTGGCTAAGTTTTGGTGATTGATATTCATTTTACCTGCTCTATCCCAGCAGGCGCAGCAGGGCGTTTCGATAAGCAAGAAAAGTGGGATGCAGGGATTCCAGTAACACGCATTCGTCCGGCGCATGGATGTTGCGGTAGGTCACGCCCAGGCCGGCAGTGGCGGGCACGCCCAGGGTCGACAGGTAATTGGCAATGCTCGACGGCCCCACTATGCCTAGTGGAACCGGATGCCCGAACGCCTCGCTTGCGGCAGCGGCCAGGGCCTGCACCATGTGGGTGGCGGGGTCAATCTGGTAAGCCGGCCAGCCAGGCAGCCATTCGATAGCAGTGGCGGGCGCGGCACCGTCGGCATCGAAGCGCGCGGCGATGGCCTGCAGATGCATGCGCGCGGCGGCATCTCCAAAGCTGGTTGTCAAACGCAAATCGAGTTCGAGTTCGCAGCGGTCCGGCACCAGCGAAAAGCTGCCGCCGCCGCGGATGGCGGTGGCGGTGAGTTTTGGCGGGAGAGGAAAACGCGGGTCCGTTGAAGTCATCGGCGCGGCTGACAGGCGTTCGAGTAGCACACTGGCGCGTTCGATGGCGTTTACCCCACGGGTGCGGGACGCACCCGAATGCGCACCGATGCCGTGAACGATGAGGCGGGCGCGCAAAAATCCGCGTGCACCGGTCACCAGTCGGTCGTTGCCGGGATAGCCGATCATCACGCCGGCCAACAGCTTGCTGCTACGCATGTCCATGTATTTACGGATGCCGGTGAAGCGGCCGGTGTGTTCATCGGCGTCGAACACGAAACAGAGCTTGCCGGCCAGCTGCTGCGCCTGTGGCAATAAGTCGGCCACCACATGGCAGAACACGGCAATGCCTGCCTTGCTGTCGGCGCTACCCCGCCCGAACATCCAGCCGTCTTCGATGGTGGGCTGGCCGGGCGGATGACTCCAGGCCAGCGGGTCACCGAACGAAGCCGTGTCTGCGGGGGCGTCGAGCAGATAGGTGGGGCCGGGCCGCCCGCCCTGGATTTCGCCGCACAAGCCGATGGCGATACCGGCTTCGTCACGCAACAATTCGTGGGGAATGGCATGATCCCGGAGCCAGTCGGAAATGGCCTGCAACACCGGCAAGGGTGAATCCGACTCGGCGCGGCTGGGGCGAGCAACCAGCGTGTCCAGCAGATCGATCATGGAATCCAGATGGCTTGAGTTTGTATGAGTCGTGTTGTGGTTTGTTTTTGTCATGTCACGCTTGGTAAATTGCGACGACTTGATTATGGATGTAAGCCGCCTGAGGACAAGCCCCTACACATAATAATAGGGAAAAAATAGGAAATTCAAAGCCACTTCGTTAAAGTATCCCGTCCTTTTCAGTCGTAGTCAATCTGGAAGATTGGTGTCGAAGATCCTTAGAACCCATCCATGATTGCCCATTGTGTGTATCTGTGACCACCCGCGCGTCAGAAATTTGCTTCTCACGTAACCTCGGGCACGAGCCACTCACGACGAGTAGTTGTTCCTCTTGCCGACCCTATCACATGACACGTTGATCGAACTTGTAGTACGGTGCCAATTGTGCCTGTGAATCGCTCTCGCCCGGCCACCTTGGTCAATCATCTTGACCACGGTAACCGACGTGGTGGGATTATTCTCGTTCCTTGGTATCGCCGCGCTGTTTGTACTGTTCAAATGATCTTTTAAGTCTTATGTCTGCTAGTATCAAGGGCTGAAACGATTATCTTCAACGTTCAACTCAAAGGATGAAAAAATGATGAAAAACCCTTCCCTCAAACCGAATCGAATGATGTACACAGCCGGCTTGGTTGTTGCTGCTTCGTTGTTGATGGCAGGTTGCGCAAAAAATCAAGCGCCTATCGAACAAATGGCCGTTTCAAAGGCTGCGGTTAGCAATGCAATGAACGCCGGGAGCAACGAATTTGCGCCGATCCAGCTCAAGTTTGCGATGGACAAGATGAGTGCTGCCGAGAAAGCCATGGCAGAAAAAAACTATGACCTTGCCAAAGCAATGGCGGAACAAGCAGAGGTCGACGCCAAGTTGGCCGGAGAAATGTCGCGCTTAGCCAAGACGCAGGAAGCGGTGAACGCATTGCAGGAAGACATTCGCGTGCTGCGTCAGGAAATCGATCGCACTACTAAATAATCATCAAATGGAGTTAATTATGCAAAAAATTCGATACGTTCACATGAGCCTGATCGCCATCGCGATGTTCTCTGGCTGCTCCACCGTGCCGCCGGAAAACCCCTCTCTCAATGATGCGCATAGCACTTACGACAGCGCTCGAAGTAACCCTCAGGTCACCAAGCTGGCAGCATTAGAGCTGCAAGATGCCGGCGAAACGCTGAACAAGGCTGATACTGCATGGAGCAAGCGCAAAGGGAATGCCACAGTCAACCAGCTGGCTTATCTTGCAAAACAGAAAGTGGCGATCGCGCAGGAAACCACCAAGCGCAAAGCCGCAGAATTGGAAATCGCCGGCGCCAGTGCCAAACGCGATAAAGTCCGCCTGGAGGCAAGAACAGCTGAAGCCGATGCGGCCAAAAAGCGGGCTGAGCTTGCGCAGCAAACTGCCGATCAACGCTCAGTGGCATTGGCAGCAGCCGGCATTAAAACGAAACAAGACCAGACACTTATTGCCGCAAGAATAGCTGAAGTCGAAGAAGCAAAGAAGCAGGCAGCGATGGCGCAGGAATCCGCTGACAAGCAAGCTGCGGCATTGGCGGAAGCAAGTGCTAAAGCTGAACATGACCAGACGTTCATTGCGGCGAGAATGGCTGAAGTCGAAGAAGCCAAGAGGCAGGCAGCGATGGCTCAGAAATCCGCTGACAAGCAAACTGAGGCATTGGCAGAAGCCCAAGCCATGGCAGAGCGTAACCAGGCACTGATTGCCGAACAGGAGATGCAGCTCAAGAAGTTACAGGCCAAGAAAACGGATCGTGGCATGGTGATTACTTTGGGGGACGTGCTATTCAATGTTAATAAGGCAAAGTTGTCGGGGGGCGGCATCAACAACGTGAAAAAGCTGGCTGACTTTCTCAATAAATACCCGCAACGGAAGGTTATGATCGAAGGCCACACGGACAGCACCGGCAGTGACAGCTACAATCAGGCGCTCTCTGAAAAACGCGCCAATGCCGTGCAGGCCGAGCTGGTTGACATGGGCATCAGCAGCGATCGTATCGCTACGCGCGGATATGGTGAAGCGTCTCCGGTTGCCACCAACGACACTGCCGCAGGTCGTCAAATAAATCGTCGAGTGGAAATCATTCTCTCTGACGATGCGGGCAACATCGTTCCGCACGATAAAAATCCTGAATAGACTACTTGCCTCGTCTTGCGCGTGAAATGCCAGGCGGGTTGTCCAGTCGATAAAAAATAGGGCGGTTTTTCGCCCTCTTTTTTATTCTGTTTAGCCCGTTCAATCCGGTGGCGCAAGTGTATTGCCAGGCAGCCGTCTCTCTGTTTAAGGTTAAATATGCCTGTACCACAGTGGAGCAATGGCCAAGCCGACAAAAACTTCAAGTGCGGCAAAGATCATTGGTTGGTTGGGGTTTTGTACTATGAGCGAGGCGACGCCGACCACACATAGAAAAAGTGTCAGCGCTGCGAGCGCTGTATTTTGTATACCGAACCATAGTTCCCTCCGGGATACGGCCGGATCCACACCGCATGCCAAGGCGGTTTTGCCCCAAAAGCCTTTTGGTTGAACTTTAAGAAAAAATTCTTTGAGCTTTTCAGGAGAAGTCGGCTGCGTCAGCAAAGTGGTAACGATCACCGCCGCTGTCGACAGAAATCCAACTAGCACCACCTGTACATACTCAGCTATACTGTCGCCCCACAATATCAAAGAGGTCGCTGCAACGAGCGAAACGGCCATGGCGGCGACTTCTGAAAAGAGATTCACACGCTCCCATAACCAACGCATCACTAAAACCGACCCCATGCCAGAACCGAATAGCAGCGTGATCGTCCACGCCGTCTGGATCGAGCCCAGATGCGTCATTATGACGAGCCCGATTAACAGAATGAAAATGTTTGATAGTCTGGCGACCCATACGATTTCGCGGTTTGAAACTTGGCGTTTGATTATTTTTTCACAAAGTATGTGCTTATAGAGATCGTTGCTCCAATAGCTGGCGCCCCAATTGAGATGTGTGTCGATGGTCGATGCCAGAGCACCAAGCATTCCGACGAGCATCAAGCCTTTGACGCCCATCGGCAGGAAGTCTTGAATGCCTTGAATGTACGTTGACTCCCGCCATGCCACAAAGCCCGGGGCGGCCAGGTCGGCTTGATTAAAAGGATAAATCAACAGCAGGCCAACACCGATTACTATCCACAAAATGCTGCGAAAAAACACTTGTGACCAGGCAAAAATGAGCGAAGCAATACGTGCATCACGGTTACTCTTGCAGGCCATCATTCGCTGCGCCAGGTAACCGGTACCATCGCTGTTAATCTGAAAAAACCACTGCACGCTAACCAGTACAATAAATGGCCAAAACAAGCTGCCCTCAGGTGGAGAGAACGACAAAAACTCTGCGGTCTGATGGCTAGAATAAACTTCATTAAGACGCTGCGCAAAATTCACTGAAACGTCGGCCTCGACCCAGACAAAGATGGCAAAAAGCAAAGTGCCGGTCATGGCGAGGGCAAATTGGACGACGTCGGTAGCGACTACAGCACGCAGCCCGCCGGTGGTTGAATAAAATAATGTGAAACTAACCAGTATCAGAATACTGATCGTAATATTGGTGTTGTAAATCAGCGGATCAAGACCGGTTAGACTTTGCCCGAGTGTAAAACCTAAAAATTCAGTAATTGACGACAGTGCTGAGTAGATATTTGCAGGAAGCCACAGATGCCAAGGCAAAAATACTTCGGCGATACGACCGGCCGCCACCAAAACCATAGCTAAAACCATACAGTTGAAAACCGTGCCGTAATAGATCGCTTTGAAGCCGCGTAACAGAGTGACGCCTTTGCCGCTGTAGCGGGCGTTGGTAAGTTCTGCATCAGTTAAAACGCCGGCGCGGCGCCATAATTTTGCAAATATGAAGCCCAGCATTAAAAAAGCGATACCGTAAATCCACAATCGCCAGTTGAGGTATATGC
>JBDSEJ010000361.1:0-4244 GCA_039920105.1 Candidatus Nitrotoga sp.
CGAGAACAACTGCGCGAATTCGTTCCAACCGGTGCCGACCTGCACCGGACCGCTCCAGCGCATCTCGCCGCCCATGGGATCGAGGTGGTGGTAGATCATGAGCTTGCCGTCGTTCGTCACGGCGTAGATGACGCCCTCGCCCGCACAGAACACAGATTTGAACGAGTTCCAGCCGGTGCCGATCTTCTTGGGACCGACCCAGGTGGCATCGCCGGTCGCGAAGCCAGTGTTCCGATACCACATGAGCGATCCATCAGCCGCGATGGCGTAGATGACGCCATTGCCGCCGCCCATGATTTGCGTGAACGACTGCCAGCCGTTACCCATCTTGACAGGCCCGCGCCAGGCGTTCGAGCCGTCTTTCACTCCATCGTGCTGATACCACAGCAGGTCGCCGTTCTGCGCGCGCGCATAGAGATGGACCCGTTCTGGCCTATTGGTCCTTGACGAGGTCCGCCGTTCTGCGCGCGCGCATAGAGATGGTTGCCGCCACCGGGAATAATCTGGTCGTACGTGTTCCATGCGGAGCTTGAAGGGGGCAGGATTTTAGGCGTGACGCCGGTCTCGGGATTGTAGTGGCGGTTCTCGGCGAGGGAGCCGTCTGCTCCGACCACATAGAAGGTGGTGAAGGAAGGAGCCGCGGCAGCTGGAGCCGCTGGTTGCTGCGCAGCGAGCACAGAAGCAATGGATGTGTGCTTGTGCCCGCGGTGGCGGATTGGGTCACCAATGCGCCTCTGGAGAGACCGCCGGCCGTCGCGCTCTTGGTTTCCTTGCCTGCACCAATTGCGTCCGCGACGCGCGACGCGCGGAAGTCATCCGTTGCAGTGACGCGGTCGGAAACCAGGCTGTTCTTGCCAAGGCAAACTATTCCACGCTTGTCATTGAGCTGATGGCCGTTGAAGAAACCACCGGCTGGATAGAACTTGCTGCGGCAATATTCATTGGCGGCGCGGGCCGCGGGCCCCCAGCCGATGGCATTCAGATCGCCCACGGGCGTTCCCTGTGCGCTGAGCTCGCCGAGTGTGGCGTCGAACCAAGTGGCGTTGGTGTTGTTGAAGCAGAACACGCCGTTTTTCTGGTCGGCGAAGCCACCGTTGGGCTGCGACTTCGCTTCATATCCCGTGAGCAGGCCGCCGACAGAGGTGGTATTCAGATTCTTGCAAAAGTCATTCGCGGCGCGCGCGCCCTGCGCCCAGCTGGTTTGCACGATGGTGGCAAATTTGCCGTTGATCCTGTCCATGTCGGCTGGGCCCGCGTCATACCAGCGGCCTGCCGCGGCGCTCGCACAGCGAGCCTGGTAACGCACACAGGGTTGAAAGTTACCGTCAAAAAAACCAAATTCGAAACCGCGGTTGTGGCACGCCTGCTGCGCGGCGCGGCGGACGTAGTCCCACGGCAGAGTGTCGATATAGCCTAACAACATCTCTTTCTGGACCTGTGCTTCGCTGTGTTGCACCTGCACGGTTTGTATGGGCCTGGCCGGATCCCACACCTGCTTCATGAGGTCGTAGATCGCGCCGCTGAAGTTGCCCACCGGCGCATCGGCGCATTCCTTGATATCGCTGACCCACGTCCAGGAATCGCTGGCGGGACATTGTTTGCCTGCAAGGCAATCGGAGTGACACAGCGCGTGCACGCCGGCAATGCGAGGCACGCCATGGCTCATCTCAAAACTCGGGCCGCCGCTGTCACCGCCACCGACCATCTCGTCTTTCGGTCCCTTCGGATACCAGAAGAGGTTGGGCTCGATGCGGTTAACGGCGAACACGAAGCTACGAAACTGGTTGTCGCCGGAGGTCGGCATGAAGACATTTCCGCTCTTGACAGCGAGAACGTTGATACCTCGGCCATACACTGCGACGTTGACGTTATTCATATCGTTGAGCGAAAACTCGCTGAGCTCTCGCACATAACCCGTGGTCGTGCCGTTCACTCGCATCGGCCTTTGCAGGTGGATCAACGCAAAGTCGTACATTAAGCCCCGGTTATCGAGGCCCCAAGAACGATAGATGTAATCAGCATTGCCGATCTGCGCATTCGCGCCCCAGTTGCCGTTCAGCTGCACATTGGCAGGCATGCGCATGGCGGCGGCGTCGAGGCAATGCGCCGCACTGATAGCCCAGCTGTTGGTGATCAGGCTCGCGCTGCAGCCGCGACCATTGGCCGTCATCTGCCGCAGCCCTAACTGCTCTTGCTGTTGTTCAGTGACGACGACATCGGAGATGAGCGGGCTCTGACTGGCCCCAAGATGTCCTTCCTTGCCGGCGCTGGCGGGTTGCATGAAGGCGGCGAGCATCAATACGCAAGCGAGGAAGTTTCGAATGATCGTTAGCCCGTTATACATGTGATCGTCCCCATGAATTAGTGTTGCTCAGGATAGGGATTTCAACTGCGCAAGTCAAAGTCAAACCAACTCCGCCCCACATCCTCTCGCTAATCCGATTTCCATCGTAAAACCATGACGAATTCTGCATTTCGCTTATTCCCACGGTAAGAAATGGTCGCATCAACCAAAAAACAGTAAACGCCAAACACAGAGTGCAAGCTACCAGGCCGTTGGCTGCATTGGGCGAACCCTTCATTTGTATCTAGGAAAGTTGGGAAATCGCCTGCTGGACGATACTGTGCAACCCCGCGAGGTGCTTAGACATTTCAAGTTTGGTTGTCCTCAGTACCGCACCGCGCTTGTGCGAAAATTCATTCCGTAGGCGAGTATAGACGGTCTCGAGCTTTAACGTTTTTGGATTTTGGGTCTGCTGAACACCTGGCTCTATGGATACTACAAATTCATCGACCTTTGTCTGAAGGTCATTGTGAAAAATCAGCAGGATGGCATACAGATGCATGAATTCCTCGACGGGGCCAACTGAAAGCCGTGCGGAACGGATGTGGCTAAAATGCATTTCTCCTGATGGCCCAACTTGCTCAAGCTCGCTTTGTATCGTAGCCGATGAAATTCCGATGAACACTTTCGGGACGAAACCTGTGATGATGATGTGACCCGCACCAGGAGACACTATATTGTGACTTGGATTGTGACCTGGCTGCGTGTTCGTAGAAGAGAAAGTGCTATCAGTCACGCGAGCGGGTTCGATTGCCAAACCATGAAAAAAGGCCAGCCGATTGAAAGTAGATTCGATGACGGTACACGCCAGGCTTATACCGTCGGCAGGTGTGGCCACCAGGGAAATGTGTACTGAGCCGGATAGCTCTTCGGTGCCCCGCATCTCGATCGTAACGCTGTCTACGTCTGCGACAGGCGGTTTGAAACAGACGGGTTTAAACGTTATTCGCGTGTCGAGCAAGCGTGCTACGAAATCGACTTGCCCTTTGAGCATCTTTCCTCCAGTGTGTGAATCGCCAGCTGTTTCTGCCGCCTAAAGAATAGTGTTATCTGCTGCTTTTTCCAAACTGGACTCAAGCATGGGGGAAATTCTAATATAACTTTATTTTTTTCAGCCCAACCTGGCGGGCTATGCTCCGCCATCTATGGGGTAGATCGTCAGGTTTCTTTAACGTCACTCCGGTTCTGCGAGCAAAGTCATCTCTGCAAGGAAACTATCGACGCTACTGATAAATTGGCTTCCGGTGAGTTCAAGGCCTAAAATCGGAGAAAATTCTTTCAGCTTCTTAAATGACACCTCCAGCAGCTTAACCAGTTCTACTGGTGACAAAAAGACTAGTTCGGCAAAACGAGTGGAGAACTCATCCAGCCGCAAAAAACCCTGTTCCACAGAAGTCCCCGCTGCCAGTTCGCAAAGCTCGTTGGCAAAGGCTGCAATTTGCTGCTGAAGCTGAACAAGGCTCGTGGATTTCGGCAATTTCCCTAACCCAAGACATTGCATACTTCCCCTGATCGCTTCAGGAAATTTCCAGCGTGCGGCAACTGCCATGCCAAGACTGCTGTAACCGATCCCGAGAACCCGGGCCGATGCCGTCTCGTCACTCAAATCGTACTCTTCGACTAACCGCTCTATTTCGAAAAATTCCTCTTGAAAATAGAAAATAGTTAAGCTCTTGCCAAGCCGGTAGAACATCCCGCATATAAAAGCTTCCTCGGCCAGATCCTGATGCCCAAGACGGATGGCGAAATGCCGACAAATAAATGCGCTTACAAAAGAGCCTCTTGCAAAACTAACGGTGCGAGTGTGATTTACTGCTGAAGTGGGGTAGAGATGGGCGGCCATTACTGGCAAGATGTGAGTGACGAAACTAACATCGACGCCCGCCATGAATACTACGCA
>JBDSEJ010000362.1:0-3074 GCA_039920105.1 Candidatus Nitrotoga sp.
TCCTCTTCCGTAACATATCCTAGAGCTAAAGCAGTCTGTTTTAGCGTACCGCCATCCCGGTGTGCTTGTTTGGCGATCTTGGCGGCACGGTCGTAGCCTATATGAGGGGTCAAGGCAGTCACCAGCATCAGCGAGCGATCCAACAGTTCCGCAATGCGCTCGTGGTTGGGCTGTATGCCATACACGCAGTGCGACTCGAAGCTTGACATTCCATCAGCAAGTAGACGCACACTTTGTTGGAAATTATGAGCGATGAGGGGCTTGAATACATTGAGTTCAAAATTTCCCGAAGCGCCACCTATATTGATTGCAACGTCATTGCCGAATATTTGACAACACAGCATGGTGAGTGCTTCGCACTGTGTGGGATTAACCTTGCCAGGCATGATCGAACTGCCCGGTTCGTTCTCAGGAATACTGATTTCCCCAAGGCCAGAGCGAGGTCCCGAAGCCATCCAGCGGATGTCGTTGGCGATTTTCATGAGAGCTGCTGCGAGTGTTTTGAGTACTCCATGTGCAGCCACTAGAGCGTCATGTGCGGCCAGAGCCGCAAACTTGTTGGCAGCGCTTTTGAACGGCAGGTCGGTGCTGCGAGCCAGCTCATTAGCAACGCGCTCACCAAATTCTACGTGTGTGTTAAGTCCGGTACCAACTGCAGTCCCTCCGACTGCAAGTTCGCAAAGCGAGGGCAGGGTAGCCTTAATCATGAATTCTGCATAATCCATCTGTGCCACGTAAGCAGAAAATTCCTGTCCAAGCGTTAGCGGAGTGGCATCTTGCAAGTGCGTGCGTCCTATCTTGACGATGCCGTCAAAGCTGCGGGATTTTTCATCTAATGTCGAGCGCAGTTTACTTAAAGCAGGAAGCAGAGTTTGAATGATACTGAGGCTGGCTGCCACGTGCATTGCAGTGGGGAAAATGTCATTAGATGATTGACCGAGATTCACGTCATCATTGGGATGTACCAGCCGGTCTTTACCCCATTTTCCGCCAAGCAGTTCTGAGGCACGGTTAGCAATCACCTCGTTCAGGTTCATATTGGTCTGGGTACCCGAACCCGTCTGCCATACAGAAAGTGGAAACTCTTGCGTATGCTGGCCGGCCAATATTTCATCCGCCGCCTGCACAATAGCATTCGCCTTGGGTGCGCTTAGCAGATTTAAATCGCGATTGACTAGAGCGCAAGCGCGCTTGACCATAGCGAGTGCAAGGATAAGTTGCTTTGGCATGCGCTCGGAGGAAATACGGAAATGCTCAAGAGATCGTTGCGTTTGCGCGCCCCAAAGCCGGTCTGCTGCAACCTCTATGGGGCCGAATGTGTCGAGTTCTATTCTTGTTTGGGTCATGCAATATTATTTTTATTTGGTAACAATATAAGCCTGTTGAATGCCAAAGCCGCCACCAGAAAAATCTTTCTCTATATCATAAAAAATACGGTTAATCGGGTTGAAGCCGGGGTACGCTGAAGGGTCTGTAACTAACTCTCTTAAAAATCTTGATCCCAGATAATATATTGATGAAAATTCATTCACCTTAAACGTTAAACCCTTTTGAGTAAGAAATTCCTCTAATACATCTTTTTTAAAAAAACGATTAGAATCATGCTCTATCAATGGGGGCATATCTTTAAGTTGCCTCATTGCATTGAGCAATGTAAAGGGCTCTAAAAAAGGCTCGGAAAAAATCACCTTGCCGCCTGGTTTCACAACCCGTATACATTCATTGATAGCAATTTGTTGCTCTTCCCAAGTAGGCATAAGCGTAACTACTCGTGTGGCATAAGCTACATCAAAAGTATCATCAGGAAATTGCAGAGAATTAATGTCACCTTCTTCAAATTTTACAATGTCTCCTACCCACTGAGCCTTCTTTAGCATATTGGCCTGTTTGATCATGTTTTCGGCAAAATCTATGCCTGTGATCGAACCAACATCTTTGTGCCGTTCCAATTGTTGGAACGCGGAATATCCGTTAGCACAGCCTACATCAAGAACATGATCCCCACTTGAAATATGCTCCCCTATAGCATCGATTTCAAGTTCTATCATAAAATTATCGCTCCAAGATGCTAGATGTGAACCTTTATGGGTTTTAGCCTGATTTTCCCAATAGTCTTTAGCAACATCCTTTTCAATCTTTTCCACTCTGTCTCCTTAATAGACTAAATAACCTGATTAATAATTTAATGTTGCATTGCTCAAATAATATTATTACGAACAATTCTAACCAACTTGTCATGCAACATCATTGGCTTTAAATATGCAAAGTGAGGCCAGTATTCTAAACAATTCAAAAAATAATTGCCAAACAATGCGCCAACTTACACATTGTTAAATTTGACGATGTCGCTTGTGTTATATTATATTTTAAGAAAGTAACATATCTTAATGATTGCAAAAAATAAATACTTTATAGACTCCCTTGTACAGATGGGGTGAGCACGGTCGGTACTGCCAGCTGCAACATATCAGGGTAGTCCTTGCTATAGTGTAATCCGCGACTTTCGTGCCGAGACAATGCACTTTTCACGATGAGATCAGCCGTTAACACCAGGTTGCGTAATTCCAGCAAATCAGCGGTAACGTGAAAATTGGCGTAATACTCGTTTATTTCCTCATGCAATAATCGTATGCGATGTTGTGCCCGTTGCAGCCTTTTAGTGGTGCGCACAATTCCGACATAGTCCCACATGAATTGGCGTAATTCTGCCCAATTGTGCGAAATAACAACTTCTTCGTCGGCATCAGTCACCCGACTCTCATCCCATTGCGGCAGTGGAATGAACAGGCTTTGCGGCCTGGCCAGTATTTCGCGCGCGGCAGCCTCGGCAAACACCATGCACTCTAACAGCGAATTGCTTGCCAAGCGATTGGCCCCGTGCAGGCCGGTATGAGCTGTTTCGCCTACGGCATAGAGATTGGCAAGATCAGTGCGTCCGTGCAGATCAGTAACAATTCCTCCGCAGGTATAGTGTGCTGCCGGTACTACTGGTATGGGCTGGTGTGCGATATCGATACCCAACGACAGGCAGCGCGCGTAGATGGTAGGAAAATGCGCTTGCAAAAACTCTACCG
>JBDSEJ010000363.1:0-5102 GCA_039920105.1 Candidatus Nitrotoga sp.
CCGGAGACAGCGCAGAAATCGAACGCATTCTGCGCCACGTCAAATCACGTCATCCCGACGCGCCGCTATACGCAGTTGGCGTCTCGCTCGGTGCCAACGCCTTGCTGAAATGGCTGGGTGAATCCAGAGAACTAGCAAACAGTCTGGTGACGCGCGCCGCCGCCGTTTCCGCTCCGCTGGATTTAACTGCTGCTGGTAACGCGCTCGATCAGGGTTTTAATCGCTACGTCTACACCGCGCGTTTTCTTTCCTCGCTCAAAACTAAAGCACTGCGAAAAGCCGAAAAATTCCCCGGCCTGCTAGACGTTAACGCCATCGCTGCTGCCACCTCTTTTCGTGAATTCGATACTCTCGTCACTGCACGGTTGCATGGGTTTATCGACGCCGACGATTACTGGTTCAAAGTCTCCAGTAAACCGCTGCTGAAATTCATAGCTGTCCCCACGCTCGTTATTAACGCAAAAAATGACCCCTTCCTGCCTGCGTCAGCATTACCAAGCCCTGCTGAAGTTTCACCCGCCGTGACACTGGAGCAACCCGACACCGGCGGCCACGTCGCGTTTCCGTCCGGCCCGTTTCCCGGCAACATCAGCTGGCTGCCCAGGCGGTTGATGGTGTTTTTTTCTCCCATACACTAATCCTGCCCGTAATTGTTTGTATTTGGGCCACCCAATCCTACAGGGCTGACGGTTACATTGGGCCTCATTTCATTAAGCACAACGTAAAAAATAACGCTGCTTACTCGGCACTAAAATAAATTCAACCCCTTGCATCCAAACCTACCTCCGTCTGCGTAATACAAACAGGAGGCGCATTGTGCGTCTCCCACCCTATCCAAGGAGGACCCCATGAAACACGCCAATCTCAGGGATTTAAACAAGGCATATGTCGCCATGATTGATGTCGAAATATTTTACATCTTAAATAATTAAAAAATATACTTAATTATTAACCAATTGATAAAAGAATAATTTTATTAATTTGCATGAATCTTGCTTATGTACTTTAAGAGGGGAGACATGAAATTTTAATGGAATTGGGCAAAAGTATATTTTGAAATAATTATTTCAAAAGATTGGCAATGACACTGTAGATGAGTACATGTTCTGTCAGCTTGTGAAATGTGTATTTTTTTCAGACTATATTTCGCCCGCTAAATTTAGCAGCGTAGTCTGTTGCTAACTAGATGTTTAATTAAAAGGAGTTTTCCTATGCGTAAAATTAGTCTAAGTATTGTATTAGCCTCGCTGCTTTTACCCCCACCCGCCTTGGCTGCCAGCCACCGTGAAGCGCCCATTACCGCACTCGATCACAAAGCCGATATAACAGATATTTATGCTTTTCGCAGCTATGGCACCGGGACGCCGAAAGTAACATTGATCCTGGGTGTTGACCCTCTATTGGAACCGTCAAATGGCCCTAACTGGTTCCCATTTGATCCTGATATTATTTATGAGATCAAGATCGACAATAATCACGATGCCGTCGAAGATATTGGTTTTCAATTCCGCTTTCAGACGGAACAGCGTTTGCCCAAGGTCTTCCAAGCCTATGTAGGCGTAGACACCGGTGCCGATGCCCCCGCAAATTCTCCTCCACCCGTCACTCCGGGTACGCCCATCGTTCCACCCAGAATAAACGACTTTGATGACGCTGGACTCGGTACACGCCAGACCTACACGCTGACTAAAATTACTTATACCAACGGCAAACCGGTCGCCAGACAGATCCTCAGCGCAGGTGCGCCTAGGTACGCCGTACCTGCCAATGTAGGGCCGCGCACGATGGATTATGTAGCACTTTTCAATGCCGCTACATATAGTCTCGCTGGAGATGTGAAGTCTTTCGCTGGAACCACAGACGATCCATTCTGGATTGACCTCGGCGGTGCTTTCGACACGTTCAATACCCATATTCCCCCGATACTCAGTCCTGCACAGGATGCCTCTGTACAAAATTTTGCCTCGGATATGATTTCCGGTTTCGCTGTCAATTCTCTGGCGATCGAAGTGCCCGTTGCTATGCTCACTAAAACGGGCACGGTTGAATTGCCGAGTGCACCCGCAGCAACAATTGGTATCTGGGGCACAACTTCTCGCCCCGGTACGACCGTGCGTCGCTCGCCGCTGCCGAGTGTGACCGCGGGTCAGTTCCGTCAGGTTCAACGTATGGGCAACCCGCTCATTAACGAATTATTGGTCGGAACGGGCTTCAAGGATCGTTGGAGTATGGATCAACCAAAAAATGATAAACAGTTCGCCAACTTTTTCCTCGACCCTTTGATTGCACGTGTAATAAACGCACTGACTGATGGGGCAGTGGCCATTCCGGCACCGCCGCGCACTGATTTGTTGCCAGTGGTGACGTATGCTCCGCCGATTGCAGCACCAGGTACACCCGCTGGTCCCATTGCAGATCTGCTGCGCTTGAATACCGGTGTTCCACCAACCCCTGTAAGTTCAATGAGTCGTTTGGGTGTGCTGGGTGGCGATAATGCCGGTTTCCCGAATGGCCGTCGCGTGGGTGACGATGTAACCGACATCGTGCTGCGTCTGGTGGTTGGAGGAGTATTGGCTGCACCGTTCGATGGCTATAACCCGGCTATCGGCGGACGTCTAGGCGATGGCGTTAATTCCAATGATACCCCCTACCTTGAAACCTTTCCTTACGTCGGTTATGCACCGTCAGGTCGTGATCGTCGGCACATCGATCCGGGCGAGCCGGGTTGCACAGCTGGCACTGGCCCCGCCTGCGCGCCGTAACTAGACCCCTGGGGTGCGGAAAGTTTGCGCTGCGCCCCAACCTATTTGGAGATCGATATGAAAAAAATTATCATGATCGGCTGCGCAACCTTTATGTTATTCAGTGAAGTGTTTGCTACAACCGCTGCGGAAACTTCCATTCAGACGCCCGCCGAACACAGCATGGCTGATGCGCAGAAACGTATTGCCAAGCAGCCTAATCTTGCCGAGGCACACACTGCATTGGCACTCGCAATGGCGAGGCGGGCGCGCGAAACTTCTGACTCTCAATATTACAATAATGCACTGCGGGAGCTCGATATCGCCTTTAAATTGGCTCCCGACAACCTTGATGCACGCCGGACACGTATCTGGGTTTTGCTAGGCATGCATGAATTTGCCGCTGCTTTAGCAGAGGCTGAGACGTTGCACAAAGGTGCGCCCGACGATCTTATGACGCTTGCCATGATGGTGGATGGCCGTATTGAACTGGGTCAGTATGCACAGGCCGAGGAGGCGGCGCAATGGCTGCTCGATTTACGCCCTGGCAATATTCCAGGCCTAACGCGGGCCGCGTATTTACGTGAGTTATTTGGAGATATCGAAGGCGCTATCCAGCTGATGGAGCAGGCATACAGTCGTACTCAGGACAAAGAGACGGAAGAACGCGCGTGGCTGGTTACGCATCTGGCTCATTTGTATCTGGCGCAAGGTAAACCCGACCTTGCAGCTGGACTCGCCGAACAAGCTTTGCAGATCTTTCCGGATTACCACTATGCACTTTCACAACTCGCTTTTATCCGCCAGGCGCAGGGCAAACCCCAGGAAGCGCTTGCTACACGGCGTAATCACGTCCGCGTATCACCCCAACCGGAGAATATGTTTCAGTTAGGCGCCGCACTTTCACGAACCGGCCATAAGGATGAAGCTCAAAAGGTTTTTTCCGACTTTGAAACGGCAGCTTTAGCCGAATCGAATGGCGCCGACAATGCCAATCGTGAGCTGGTTTTTTATTACGCCGACTATGCAAACAACTCAGCGGCTGCATTGAAACTTGCCAAAGCAGAGGCGGAAAAGCGCAAGGACGTATTCACGCTCGATGCACTGGCGTGGGCGTATTACCAGAACGGTCAATACGCTACCGCCCGGAAAGTGATTGATTCATCGCTAGCGGTCGGCACAGTTGACTCAAGTGTGTTGTACCACGCCGGTTTAATAGCAGAGGCTGAGGGCGATCTTGGCGCTGCCCGTAATTGGTTGGAAAAGGCGATAACCTTGGCGCCTTTGCATGATCTGGGACCAACTGCCCGTCAAATAATTACTAAGTTGGATCTTTCGAAGCAAAAGCACGCTGGTTTGTATTAATCGTACCTCACTTACATTTAAGGAGTATTGACATGTTTCGTAATTTTCTACTTTCATCTGTCTTATTAGGTTTTGTATCGTTTTCCACTGCAGAGCCTATTACATTTACTGATCCTAATTATTCAGTTACGGCAATCGTAGGCGTTGATGAAACGGTAGACAGTGCATCGGATACCTCGCCACTTACAGCAATACCTTTGAATGTGGAAAAATTAGTCTCAATTGACACAGGCAGTGCGTTTGCACATGCGTCTGCAGATTTGGGTAAACTGTCAGCGAGCGCTAACGTAATATCCTCGGGCGGTATTGCTGATGCCTCTTCTAACTCAAGATTTTTTGGCACTATCGACAGCATATTAGGCGGAACCTATCAGCTTGCTTTTAATTTTATTACCGGTGACATCATTGATGGTACAGATTCTTCCGCTTCTTCAACATTGGCCATCATAATAAATTCGAATTTGAATGATTTGTACAATGAAATTTTTAGCTCTAGTAGATCACTGACAGATTTTACCTTTTCGCTTACACCGGGTGAAAGTGCCTTATTCGATATCACTCTAATTAGCAACGCAAATTCAACTTCCGGCAGTGCTTCAAATGCTGCTAATGTAGACTTTTCCATTAACGCAGCTGTGAATGGTGTGCCGGAACCTCATGAGGGTATGTTGCTGTTGTTGGGCGTTGTGGTTATGTGCAGCGTTATACGACGGGAACGCATTCGTGCAGTTAGCTTGTTAGCTTGAATTTGAAAAAACCCGCTTTCTGCGGGTTTTTTTATTTCTCTATATATTTCAAATATTATTTGATAATTGCCGATGATGGTGTTTTTTCATCAAAGGTAATGCTCAAATAAGTTTTTCAAAAAAATTTCAATGATTCCGTCTACAAAAAAATTACGGAACTCATTAAAGCGTCAAATAGTCAGCTCATCGCTACTGGGTTTGTTCTTAATGAGTTCATTGGTTTGGGCTATGGATGAAGAAATAGCACTTG
>JBDSEJ010000364.1:0-2309 GCA_039920105.1 Candidatus Nitrotoga sp.
AACGACAGGTGATAATCGGATGTCACTCCCTTTTCTGGGCCAGCGGCGTCACTCAACGTGGCTTAAAAGTGATTAGTGCTGGTCATTGAAAGTGTCCAGAAGCGCTCGTAAGGGGCTTCTCCTTGGAAGGGTGATCGTTTGATCAAGGCGAAACGTTCCATCGTTTTACTCTCATCCACGACTCTTGACATGAAATAAACGCGGCTTGGCGAAGAATAGCTTGAGTGATCCTTGTCCTTCACTCTCACCACCGAATCCATTCTGAGGTGTGAACTCAATCGATTGCACGCGGGCATCCAAAGGGCCAACGCTAGTGGCTGCGACGAGAAGGAAAGGCAATAGCCATGTTATTTTTTTCATCACATCTACATTAGATTAACCGCCGCGCGTCCTGATAAACAAAGGGTTAAACCTCATCCGTTTAAATAGTAAAGTACTCGAGTAGCTTTAAGTCATTTACGTCGCTTGAGCGGTTGCTCGCTTTATGCAAAATAACCTATTTTTCTACAGGTTCTTGAAACGTAATGTCTTGTCCCTTTACTGAGCCTGTCATCACTGCCCATTCGCCCATCTTGTCACGATAGATGCGCGCTTCCCTTACTCGTTGCAGCGCATTGGTATCTTTAACGTGATATGTTCTCACTGTGAAATCTACTATTGCAGGAGTAACGATGGCTTTTGCTGGAATTCCCTCCACCTGAATTTCTTGAACAGTTGCCTTATATGCTTCCCCAAATCGGATTGAGTTTAGCGTAAGCGAAGTTTTGGGGTTGAAGCTGGAAGCGGTCTTGTCCCACGTTCCCTTCATAACATTTTCTACATCCGCTTTTGTAGGAGAATTATCAGCAGCCCCGGCCAAATAGACTGGCATAATTGAAATGATAAATAGCGCATTTAGCGCAGACTTGCTGAACCTTGAACTCATATTACTTCCTTAAAGTAGTTTATGTAGCCAGATACTAACAGTATTTAATTGGCGTCATAAGCGTGTTGGCCATGTACTTCAATGGCAGTACAAGGCCATAATGGTGCAAAAAATATTCTTACCTGCTTGAATGGGCACAATACATTTTAGCGGAAATTCAAGCCTAGATCTTGCCCGGACAAACTACTTTCCACAGCTCATAAGATAATTTTCTAGGCTGAGGAACGTCTTCTTTACTCACATTTTGCTCTTCAGCTATTGATGCGGCAAAGGAACGATCCGAACTGTCGGCTTCCAATCCATCCTGGTCTGCGCTCTTTGCCGGTGTATAGGATAGTCTGGTTAGCAGTGCAAAGTGGTCCGAGCCGATTGATGGCAGACGCTGAATGGAATGCACAGTGAAGTGTTCACTGTGAAAAAGATGATCGAGCGGCCAGCGGAGAAACGGATAGCTCGCATGGAAAGTATTAAACATCCCTCGGCCCACCCGAGGATCCAACAGGCCACTGAGCTTACGAAATAGTCGGGTTGTGCGAGACCATGCGACGTCATTGAGGTCTCCAGTGACGATAGTCGGTTGATCGCTTTCAGAGACACTGCGCGCAACAATAACCAACTCGGCATCACGCTCGGAGGAATCTGGATTTTCTGTAGGGCTAGGCGGCGCAGGATGGAGGAAATGCATCCGCACCCAGTCTCCCGTGCGCAATTTCAATATCGCATGCATTGACGGGACATCATCTTCAACCAAGAACGAAATCTCTTTGTCGTCCAGTGGTAGACGCGAATATACGTGCATTCCATAAAAATTGTCCAACGGACATTTCATGGTGTAAGGCATGTCAGATTCTAGTGGTTTGAGTTGCTTTTCCCACCATTGGTCAGACTCTAGCGTTACTAGGACGTCAGGCTGGTG
The DNA here is from genome assembly GCA_039920105.1 of Candidatus Nitrotoga sp. GTDB lineage: Bacteria > Pseudomonadota > Gammaproteobacteria > Burkholderiales > Gallionellaceae > Nitrotoga. Next base: position 1,842 of record JBDSEJ010000364.1, read on the forward strand.
TAGATGCACGACATCTATTAGCTTGTCCGAGTCATGATTACTTGTTAAAACATTAGCTGTGACAATGCTGAGTCGACGATCAAGAACGTTATCACTCGCTGACAACACCTCCATTGACCATAGTCTGGTGTAAGGCAGAATCCACCATAGCTGCCAGCCAAGGCACAATAAAATAACCAGGCACATTCCCCAAGCGGTGATGTCCCTGAAATCAAGAAAAACGAATTGTGCAAGTAAAGTTAATGCTGCAAGCGTGGATAGTTGAAGGCGTGGAAAGTCGAGCCCTCGGACGGCCCAATGAGAGTTTCGCCACAAGGGCAAAAACGTAGCCAATAGCATGACTAATTCCATTTAGCATTAAAAACAGTAATAATATGGCCATGATAAATCTAGGGACTAATCATGGCGAGAATAGCGGGCGGAAAAGACCAATTGGCGATGGCGCGTGAAGCACTTCGCAAAGCCAAG
>JBDSEJ010000365.1:0-2842 GCA_039920105.1 Candidatus Nitrotoga sp.
CCCCCCCCTTTTCCGCCCACCTGCTGTGCCACCGCATTAACCAATTCTCCCGCCTTTACCTTGTCGATAATATCAGCGGTAACACCCGCTATAAGCGTAACTTTTCCGTCAGCCACAGCAGCTAATACAATGGCAGCCGATTTAAGTTTATCTTTCAACTTGTCCAATGTCTCACGCAATATTTTAATATCCGCACCTTCCAGAAGCGCAGCTACGATCTTGACGCCGTTAATTTCTAAAGCCTGATTAGCCAAGTCTTCGCCTTGCGAAGTAGCCATTTTGGATTTCAAGGTGGCAAGTTCTTTTTCAAGTACCTTGATCGAATCTTGCATTTGCGCAACACGTTGGGTGAGTTCGTTTGGCTGCACCTTAAGTGTGGCTGCAACTTCATGAACTCTCGCATCAAGTTGTTGCACCCAATTCAACGCGCCCTCCCCGGTTACCGCTTCGATACGGCGAATACCCGCAGCCACACCACTCTCCACTAAAATCTTGAACAAACAAATGTCGCCAGTGCGCTGAACATGTGTACCGCCGCATAGTTCAGTAGAAAATTCGCCCATACCTAACACGCGCACTTCATCACCATATTTTTCACCGAACAATGCCATAGCGCCTGATTTGAGTGCATTATCATAAGTCATCACCTGCGCACTCACCGCAACATTCACCTGTATCGCATGGTTCACACGACTTTCCACCTCACGGATTTGCATATTGGTCATCGGTTCATTATGACTAAAGTCAAAACGAGTTTTTGTCTGATCAACCAGCGAACCTTTCTGTTGCACATGCGCACCCAATACATCACGTAGCACCCGGTGCATCAGGTGTGTGACTGAGTGGTTACGGATGGTGCGCGCGCGCGCAGCTTTATCAACTGTAGCTTCGACCAAGTCGCCCACCTTGATAACACCGCTCTTTACCTGTCCGTGGTGACCAAACACGTCAGGTTGAATTTTTTGTGTATCTTCTACAACAAAAAGCGATGGATTATTGGAAGAAATCTTCAATACGCCCACGTCGCCCACTTGCCCACCAGATTCAGCATAAAACGGCGTATTGTCTAGTACCACAATACCTGTATCAGAAGCAGTAAGCTCTTGCACAGTCATACTATCCTTGTACAGGGCCACTACCTTGCTCTGCGTAACCAGTTTTTCATATCCGTGGAATTGTGTCCTTACCCCTTCGTATTCCAGCCCAGCCGCTATTTTGAATTTTCCAGCCGCGCGCGCCTGTTCTCGCTGACGCGTCATGGCATCATTAAAACCAACTTCATCAACTATGACACCATGCTCACGACATACATCCTGGGTCAGGTCGAGTGGAAATCCATAGGTGTCGTGCAAAGTAAAAGCAATATGTCCCACAAGGATTTTAGGTTGAAACAACTTGCCCTCACCTCGGCCCTTACCATTGCCAGATTCAACATCTAAACCAAGACCATCCGTTACAATTTTATCGAGCTCTACTTCAAGTATCTTCATACCATGCTCAATAGTCTCAAAAAAACGATCTTCCTCTACATGTAACACCTCAGTTACCCGCGCTTGCGCTGCAACCAATTCGGAATAGGCTCCACCCATTTCCCTGGCAAGATCAACTACCATTTTATGGAAAAATGCAGCGCGACAACCCAATTTATAACCATGGCGGATGGCACGGCGGATAATACGGCGTAGCACATAGCCACGCCCTTCATTGCCGGGAATTACTCCATCCACGATTAGAAAGGAACAAGCACGAATATGATCAGCGATCACTTTAAGGGAGTTGTTGGTAAGGTCGCTGGTGTTCGTTTCGCGCGCTGCCGCGCAGATAAGGTTTTGGAACAAGTCAATATCATAGTTGGAATGAACGTGTTGCAATACTGCCGAGATGCGCTCCAATCCCATGCCAGTATCCACCGATGGTTTGGGCAATGGGTGAAGTAAACCGTTCTCATCCCGGTTGTATTGCATGAATACTAAGTTCCATATCTCAATATAACGATCACCATCAGCCTCCGCACTGCCCGGAGGGCCGCCCAAAACATCAGGACCATGGTCGTAAAAAATTTCCGAACATGGACCGCATGGACCTGTATCTGCCATCTGCCAAAAATTATCGGAAGCATAGCGAGCGCCATGGTTGTCACCGATGCGCACAATGCGATCGACGGGCACACCCACCTCATTAGACCAGATGTCATAAGCCTCATCATCCTCGGCGTAAACTGTTACCCAAAGCTTGTCAGTTGGCAGTTTATATACCTCGGTAAGCAGTTCCCATGCATATTTGATGGCAGTGTGTTTAAAATAGTCCCCAAAGCTGAAATTACCCAGCATCTCGAAAAATGTATGATGACGCGCGGTATAACCCACGTTCTCCAGGTCGTTGTGCTTGCCACCCGCACGCACGCAACGCTGTGAAGAGGTTGCACGCACATACGAACGCTTGTCTTGGCCGAGGAAACAGTCTTTGAACTGCACCATGCCTGAGTTGGTGAACAATAATGTTGGGTCATTGCCCGGCACCAAGGGACTGGAGGGCACGATAGTGTGTTCTTTGGAGGCAAAGTAATCCAAAAATTTCAGACGGATTTCGATGCTGTTCATTTGTTCACCAATTTTAAAATAGCAATTATTATTTATATTACACAAGATACGAATAATACCATCCGGCACTACTAGGCTGCACCCCCATTTCTGTTAGAAAGCAGACGTTATAGGCGACGAACCCATTGTATTTAAGAATAATGATAGGGCAAATCTAATTCTGGTATTAAACGAGTAATCTTGAATGGCGTTTACCATAAACAATATCTATTGTTAGGTAAACACTGATTTATTTCCGCGCA
>JBDSEJ010000366.1:0-2687 GCA_039920105.1 Candidatus Nitrotoga sp.
GGCGCGGCAGTGATAGCACTAAACGGTGGAGGGCAATGTTAAAAATGCAGGAGAGTTGCAATTTTGAAAAGATCGTTATTCATCAAACGCAGCTACAAATCAGCTACATTTCAAACTTGAAATAAAAACACCTAGCCGATACTTAACTAAGTGCTTGTAATTATTGGTGCCGCTTGTCGGATTCGAACTGACGACCTACCGCTTACAAGGCGGTTGCTCTACCAACTGAGCTAAAGCGGCATAATCTATAAATGTGGCGTTCAGATATATTGGTTCATCTGTTACGCTCACTGAAACTGGTAGGTCGTGCCAGATTCGAACTGGCGACCAACGGATTAAAAGTCCGCTGCTCTACCGGCTGAGCTAACGACCCATATCCCTTAAAGAAGGGCGCATTATACGGACTTTACCCGCCCTGTCAACGCGACAGAGCTCATCATACTGCAATGCAATAGCGTGTTGGGTCTGCTATTCCAGCAGACTTGAAGCCTGCCCGTCGCAATTGGCAGGAATCACATCTAGCACATGCCCGGCCATCCGAGTCAGCTTGGTAACATGACACTGTCAAGCTGTAATCCACACCAAGTTTCGTACCTATTTTAACTATGTCTGCCTTGGGCAGGCGTAACAGAGGCGCGTGAAGCGACAAATATTTGCCCTCTACCCCTGCCTTGGTGGCAACATTGGCCATGTTTTCAAAGGCCGCAATATACTCTGGACGACAGTCGGGATAACCGGAAAAGTCCACTGCGTTCACTCCAATGAATATGTCCTGCACCTGCAATACTTCGGCCCAAGCCAAGGCAAGTGACAACATGATGGTATTACGCGCGGGTACATAGGTCAGTGGAATGCCTACTGTTGTTTCTTCCGGCACTGCAATTCGTTTATCTGTTAGGGCAGAGCCACCGAATCCAGTCAGATCAACGTTGACAATTCGCTGCTCAATCGCGCCCAGCGCTTGTGCCACTCGCTTTGCAGCAGCAAGCTCAGCATAATGGCGCTGCCCGTAGTCCACGCTCAACGCATGGCAGATATAGCCCTGCCTCTGCGCTATGGCCAACACCGTGGCAGAGTCCAGACCGCCTGACAACAACACTACTGCCTTTTTCATCTCCCCTGCAGACAACCCCACAATAACTTGTGTAATTGTATTTGCAGGCGCACCGGTAAACTATCGCGCAGAATCCAATTAGCCAGCACTGTAGGTGACAATTGATCTTGTGCAGGAGAAAATAGTAAGGCGCATTTGCCAGCCAAATCTCGTTCATGCAGGACCCGCTTGGCCCATATGTAATCGGCCTCATCGCATAAAACAAACTTGATTTCGTCATGCGAATTCAACGCTGTAAGATTGGTCCACAAGTTCTTTTTTTCTTCACCTGATGCTGGTGTCTTGATATCCAAAACCTTCATGACACGCGCATCAACACTAGACACATCCAGCGCCCCGCTGGTTTCCAGCGACACCTCATAACCTGCATCGCACAGGGCACTTAGCAAGGACAGGGAGTTTTTCTGCGCCAGAGGCTCGCCACCGGTAACCGTAACATACCGCGTGTGATGTTGTGCCACTTCGGTGAGGACTCTTGCGACTGTCATATTCTGTCCACCACTAAATGCATAAGCAGTATCGCAGTATGAGCAACGTAGAGGACAGCCAGTCAGTCGCACGAATACCGTCGGCAGGCCGACTCGGCTAGTTTCGCCTTGCAAAGAATAAAAAATCTCGGTGATGCGCAACTGCTCGCTAACGGAGCACGTAATCATGGAAATCTACTCTATTTAAATTTGGCCAGCCATTTCATGGCGTTATCGGCCTAGGCGGCACAGGCACTTCAAGCTTACTAAAGCCTCTCACGCGTGTATCCAAATCAATGTAAGAGTCTTTTATCCGCTTATCCGCTTCTCGCTGACTATTTGCTAACACTTCATCCTGACCACGCAACCTGCGCAATTCATTTTTCTGTTCCTCGTTCTGAGCTTGAAGATCGAAAACCTCACGGGTTTGTTGCTTGATAGTTACAGTTTGCTGCTTGATAGTTACAGCTTGCTGCCTGATAGTTTCAGTTTGCTGTTTGTCGTTTATTTCCAGATTGGACATGCGCTCTTTTAGTTGCCGGATTTGATTGTGCGCTTCTTCATCGGTAAAGAAGGCAGCATGTGCTGAGCATGCTGCAACTGCACTCCATACAGCAAAAAAAAATGCGTGAATTTTCATGCCCAGCCTACTTTGAGTTATATTTCAAATCAGTGCGGCGATTTAGTGACCAAGACGACTCGTCATGCATTTTACCATTGGGTTTCTCTTCACCATAGCTGATTGACTCAATTTGGTCTTCTCTAACTCCGCCAACTAGCAACCGCTTCCTCACCCCATCTGCGCGACGCTGCCCCAAAGCCAGATTGTATTCGCTACTCCCACGTTCATCTGAGTTTCCTTCTAGACGCACTTTACGGCTTGGGTGCTTAACCAGATACTCAGCATGTGCCTGTACTATGGGTTTATCCTGCTCTGATATTGTATCTATATCGGTTGGATAATAAATAACGCGCTTAGCCAACAAGCTGTTCGGATTATTAATGGGATCATTTGCTTCGGATTCATTAGAGCCAGAACCAGAGCCAAAACCGGAACCGGAACCCGAACCCGAACCCGAACCAGAACCAGAACCAGGGTAAATGGC
>JBDSEJ010000367.1:0-2237 GCA_039920105.1 Candidatus Nitrotoga sp.
ATCACACTCGCACCGTTAGTTTTGCAAGAGGCTCATAACTTATCCTTTATAAAGGTGCGTGTATAAACTCAAAATCCTAAGCGAGATTAATAGAGTGTAAAGGGTAGGCAGTCAAGCCGCAAAGCATGATGGTCGTAAATAAAATATAACGGACAACCTATTGTTTTATAGTGATTTGTAGAATATTTTGAGAAACCCCGGTCATAGCGTTTGTCCCATGAAATTGTGGCGCACAATTTCTCTAAGCTGTTCCAGGCGGCCGTGGAAAAAATGCACCGCTTCCGGTAAGACTACGATAGGCAGGCGTTGCGGACGAGCCCACTGCATAACATCTGCCAACGAGACAACCTCATCCAGTTCGCCGTGCACTAGCAGCGTGTTGTCCGGCACGGGCGGCATCGCATAACGCGTCACTGCCGGTGCAATCAGTACCAGTTGACGCGGGGGCAATTGCTGTGCCGCTCGCGCCTGTACATAACCACCGAAGGAAAAACCTGACAGGATCAGCGGCAGATCGCCATATTCACTCAATGCATAACGCGTTACAGTGAGCGCATCTTCTACTTCACCATTGCCATCATCAAATTCGCCGCTACTGGCACCGACGCCCCGAAAATTGAAGCGCAGCGCGGCGAATCCCAGTTCGGCAAAAGTCTTGGCAAGTGTGGTTACTATCTTGTTTTCCATCGTCCCGCCCACAGTGGGCAGAGGATGAGCTATTACCGCGATAGCGCGCGGTGCAACATCCGGCATATACACCACAACCTCCAGTTGACCCGCCGGGCCGGGGATAGAAACCTTTACTAAGGTAGGCATTAAATTTTCAGGCGTTCCACTACACGTCCATGTTGCAAGTGTTCAACGATAATTTCGTCGAGGTCGCTCTCATCCACGTAGGTGTACCACACCCCTTCGGGATATACCACTAATACAGGTCCTTCATCGCAACGATTCATACAGCCTGCCGAGTTGATGCGGATATGATTTGTTTCATTAGACAATCCAAGCATTTGGACTTTATCTTTAACATAGTCGCGCATCCATTGCGCATTAATATTATTACAGCACTCTGCGCCTTCTTCGCGCTGGTTGGTGCAAAAGAAAACGTGCTTTTGATAGTAGCTCATACAAGACCTCACAAGAAAAATTATAATTATACAGCGCCATTGCTATGTTCTATTAACGCGCCAAAGGTAGCCGAGCATGAGAAACGGAAATACTAATGCAATAGTTTGCGACAATCCATTGTAGTTGAGCAGATGGCCGTAGTTCCATTGGTACAGACGCATGGCTGCAGAAGGCTCGCCGCTATCTAATATCCAGTGCGCTAACACCCAATAACCTAGTGCGACCAGTGCAGCGCTTCTTGACAGCTGTGTGCGGGATAAGCGGCTAGTTGCGATCAGTAGTAACACGCCTGCGCAAATTCCAAGCATGGACTCAGCGTTTAGCCATAACAGCAAAGCCCAAGATTTGAGTAGTATGGCTGCTGCGATAAACTTGGCCACTGCCACCGCACACAATACCAGCAACAGCGAGCTTGCTGCCTGGCGGCGTATGCGCAGCAAGGTTAGCAGCAACATTCCCAGCATCAGCATATTGAGCAGCACCGCCGTGCTTTCCATCAAATTAAACGGTTCAGGCGGTACCACGACGAAAGGTGATCGCGCCACTTCGCTAATGAACACATTGCCCAGCATGGGCAGCGAAGGATTAATTTGAGCGAACATCCACAGCGCCACCAACGCCAAGCCGAAATCCACTCCTCCCCCGCCATGAAATAAACGCATACGCCAATACTTCAGGTGCAGAGCAAACCATTCGCGTGGCGCAATGCTAACTGCCAGAACCGCTCCCGCCAGCGTGCCGCTACTGTTGGCCAGTAAATCTAGGCTGGAGCTAATACGAACAGGCAAATATATTTGCGCGTATTCCATCATGGCGGCAAGCACTACTCCGCCAAACGTGGCAAGCAGTATAGTCAAGCTTAAGTTAAAACGTGCGCTTAGTGCCAGCCCAAGCAATAGCCCAAACGGCAGATAACCGAGCAGATTAGCGGCGGCATCGAACCAAGTGTATTGCAGCAATAACGGCAAAGCCAATACAGCAGAAAATTCCAGACCCTGTTCCTGCCAGCCTGAAAATGGCGATAAACTGGCATAAAGGATGAACAGGACATAACCTGAGGCAAGGTAAGTGCTTAGACGGGGGCGAGAAAAATCGAGGATGGTTTCTTT
>JBDSEJ010000368.1:0-3171 GCA_039920105.1 Candidatus Nitrotoga sp.
TAAGTGTGACTTCTGAATTAACTACACCATCAGTAACTGTTTCAACAGTACCTTTCAATGCATTACGCGCACTTGTTTTCATTTTAAATACCCACTTAATAGTTTATGAATGTCGTTTAGTGTTTCGTCTTCATCTAGTACGGCGAATAACCATGTTTGTAAAGCGCTGCGGCGATCCAACTCATCTACCAGACGCCGTCCTACTGAAGTTAGCTCTGCCCTGCCACCGCCGTGACCACCTCGCCAGGACGTGACCAAAGGCACACCCGCTAGATTGTTCATGGCTTCTACTGCTACCCAAGCTCCCCTGTAACTCATCCCAATCAATTTTGCGCTCCGAGCAATTGAATTTGTTCTGCCAATCGCAGCCAGCAACTCGAGTCTTCGTTGTGAAATCCAACCGCCACCGTTTACGTAGAGTGATAGAGAGGCGTTAAAACTACCAATATGGTTTTTGGATGGCATGATCGAAATGTAGCATACTATATAACGCTTTGCAAAGTACTTTAATCTTGTCAATATTTTGCATGAATTTTAAATATAGAAATCACATATATTCATTGATTTGGCGTTCAAATCAATAAACCCAAACATTGAACTTAATTCAATTAAGTGCAATGTTTTCCAGTCATATATTCATACAATAAATTAAAAATACAGAATATAGCAAGGTATATAACGATAGATAAAAAATAACATCGGCTATAGTAATTTTTTCAACTAGCCTACACCAACAATAACGTGAGACGCCTTGATCAAGGCGCATGCACGGCTGCCAACATCAAGCTCAAGCATTTTGTGCGATTCGTTGGTGATAATAGCAGCGAGGGTAACACCATTACCCAGATCAAGTAGCACCTCAGAATTCACTGTGCCTTTCTCAATGTGGCTTACCACTCCGCACAATCGGTTACGCGCTGAAGTTTTGATTTTCTCTTCTGCCGGGATCAAAAGAACCCACGATGCCTTAATTAAGGCATAGACTACTTTGCCCGGCACCAGATCAAGTGATCGCACGCTATCTTGTGTAACAATGGCGTACAGGGCTTCACCACTGGCGAGCCTCAGCATTACTTCCGCATTTATTGCGCTCTTTTGCACACTTTCAACAATACCCATGAAAGCATTACGCGCACTCGTTTTCACCTCTATCCTTTTCAGAAGCTTAAAATTATTCCCCAGCGTTTCATCTTCATCGAGCGCCGCGAAAAATTGGTTTTGCAAGGCAGCGATACGCACCATTTCATCTACCAATCGTTGCCCCACCTCAGTTAATTCTGCCTTACCACCTCCACGACCCCCTTGCCGAGCTATTACCAATGGTACACCCGCAAGATTATTCATGGCTTCAACTGCTTCCCAAGCACCTTTGTAGGTCATCTTGACCGCCTTTGCGGCACCACTAATCGAGTTTGCTTGACCGATCGCAGCCAACAGTTCAAGTCTTCGTGAGGAAACCTTACCGCCGCCAAAGTCGAGCGACACGGGCGCACTAAAATTCCCAATTTGTTTTTTGAAAGGCGTAGTCATATAAAATAATTACAACAAGTTGCAGATTGATTTAAATTGAACCCAGATTATCCATTAGAGCAGGGACTCATTAAAAATAGAGAACATTTCTTAAAGCTACCATTAAAAACCCTATAGCTTTATTGAATTCGTGCATCCTATGTAAATTCTGAATTGATCAAGCATGACTCAACTAATTGTTACAGAGCGCATAAAGTAAGCGCTAAATTCTTTTCCTAAGAATTTAATTATCACAGCCACACCATTTATTCCTGATTAATAATCTGGTTAAGACATAATAGCGTTTAACAGCCAGTCAAGCAGCACAGTTACTAGACATTCCATTTGTAACTAATTTGCCATCGCAATAATAAGCAGTATTCATAAATAAAACTGGATCCGTTATTAATGGTTAACGAAGCACCACAAAAGGTTTAAATCCCAAGCGAGGTTGCAATTTTTCCGCAATTGCTCGTGCCTCATCCTGTGAAGAATAGGGACCAATATGAACACGCACCATATCATCGCCCTTCTCATATAGTTCAATGCGCTTCCCGCCCCCCTCAAATTCAATATTCATACGTCCAACAAAGCTTTCTGCGCCTTGCTGTGACCTGAATGCACCTAATTGCAAATACACGTTGCCATTCGCTACCGGTTCATTTGAAACATTCATATCACTCGCTGATTTCAAGGGGGTAACCACTACCGAATCCGTTATTTCCATAGGCTGAACATTAACGTCTGCCACCATGCTTTCTACATCCACCACTACTTCGGCGCTGCCATTATTTACAATGCCAAGTTTGTACGCGGCAACATAGGAAAGATCAATGATGCGCTCACGCAAAAATGGACCGCGGTCATTCACACGCACCACGACCGATTTTTTGTTACTGAGGTTAGTTACACGCGCGTAACTGGGCACAGGTAATGTAGGATGGGCGGCAGTCATGCCATACATGTCATATATTTCACCGCTAGCGGTACGCTTACCGTGGAATTTCTTACCATACCAAGAAGCAACACCTCGCTCTTTAAATCTACCGGGCGTAGTTAAAGGTGTGTAAGTCTTTCCCAAAGCAGTATATTGGCTGTTAGCAAAACGGTGCAACGGCTCAGCACGCGGCACCGCATTCGGGATGGCATCCAAATTGTCAGGCACTTCGGTTCCAGGGCTGTCACCTTCCAAATAACCGCCACGCTTGGGTTGGGCAATCGGGGTAGTCGGGGTGGCTTGCGCTTCGATTACGGGAGCGGGTGGACTGCGCATATCTTCCTGGCGGGTAGGTACGTTACTACATGCGGCAAGGAGGATGATTGCTGCAGAAAGTATTAGTCCAGTATGTGTATTCACTTGCGAAACCCCCTATTGAAAACTCTATTATTAAACATATCCCTAGTTGATGCAGGTGAGAATTGATATTGTGAAGTATAGCGTAATCCATCCAAATCTATTCAACCCAGATTGAGGCAATCTGGGAAAAATGAAGTCCGACAGGGCAAGAGAGAATGCCCTAATGTAAGTCGGGTTTCAAACAGTGTATTAGCATACCCGTGAAATCTGCGGCACAGAACGACTGCCCAGTGATCTGACCGACTAAGGCAATCAAGCTAGCTGAGCTCGCATTAAGCGCATCTTCAAGTAGCTGGTGACTATGT
>JBDSEJ010000369.1:0-3990 GCA_039920105.1 Candidatus Nitrotoga sp.
AATGACAGTATTGATATTAGGAGCTTGACGATAATGCAGAAATTCAAAATTAAATCGCTGTACCTTGCTTTGGTAGCAGCAGTAAGTTCGGTTGGTATCGCGAATACGGTCAATGCTGCTGTACACCTGAGTGGGAACGGCCTCGGTCAGGTTCTGATTTATCCGTATTACACTACGCGGGCCGGCATAAGCACCTATCAGTCCGTTTTGAATACTACTGCTTTCCCCAAACCTTTAAAAATACATTGCAGAGTATGAACCTTCGACCCATACAAGTCCGACTGTTTCAAATACTCGAAAGCCAGGTTAAGCACGATCTCGCCGCGAGGTTTTGCACCATCTTGATCTCCACGGTAGTCTTGCTTAACATCGTTGCTGCGTGCTTGGATCCATAAACACCCTTTATCAACGGTGGAGTATCTATTTTGATTTTTTCGAGTGGTTCAGCATCATCTTGTTTTCTATCGAATATCTGCTACGAATCTGGGCGAGCGGAGCTCGCTTTCCACAGGGCCAAGGTAATTCGTGGAGTGGCCGCAAAGCCTATATCCTGAGCTTTTATGGCCTGATCGATTTAGCAGCTTTGGCACCCTATTTCTTGCAAGTACTTTTTCCCGGTCTGGATTTGCGTATTGTCCGTGCGGTTCGACTAATTCGTGTGTTCAAGATTTCACATTACAGCACCGCTATAGAAGATCTGGTGCAAGCCATCTATGACGAGCGGCGCTCTTTTGCCGCAACTTTGTATCTGTTGCTGATCACAATCTTAATTACCTCTTCACTAATGTATTTTGCTGAAAATGAAGCACAGCCAGAGATGTTCTCATCCATTCCTGACGCGATTTATTGGGCGGTAATTACTCTGACCACGGTTGGGTATGGTGATTTCACGCCAGTGACATGGCTAGGCCGTGTTATATCGCTTTTTACAGCATTTTTCGGCGTATGCACTGTTGCAATCCTAACCGGTATCGTGGCTTCAGCTTTTGCAAACCAGATGGCAAGACGTAGAGTTATTTTTGAAACGGAGCTTCGAAAGGCTTTTGCCGAAGGAATAATTTCCCCTCAAGAAGATCAAATACTTGACCAACTTGGAAGAGCATTCAATCTTTCACCAGAGGAAACGAAAAGAATGATGGAAAAGGTTCGCCAAGAATCAAGAAAACGCCAAACATAAACATCCATTTAGCACCATAATCTATGGCGGAAACTTTAATCACAAATATACGACTTCTATAACGCAAGCTTTATTCTGAACCACTTCTGTTCGAGCAGACGTTCACGCCATTAGCTAAAACACGTGGTTATTACAATCATGCGTATCCAAAAAACTCTGTAATCCACTAATATTAATTACATATCGGCTGGTATCATCAGCTATACCTCAGTACTGTATGGTAATTTTTGACTGATGGTGGAATCATTAACGCTGTTAGAAGCTATGTTTTCTAAGAATGCCACCTAATTTACGAGCTGGTAGGTTAACAGGATGTGCTTGGAATAAATGAGCGAAATTAATTGCCGAGATTATTAACAAGGTAGATCTGCAGACGATCGAGGTCAGGGTTTATGATATCTGCTTAAGCTGAACAAGTACGATCATAAAGGCGTAATGAGTGGCATCAAAACAAAAAATTTTGTCGGTGATAAGCCTGTTGAGTGGTGCGCTGGTGTGGGGGCTTTTGTGGTATCCCTATCGCGCATTACACAATATGGGGGTAGGAGGTGAATTATCTACGCTGCTTAGCTATTCTATGGCAATGATATTAGGCTTGGTGTTCCTGGGGCCGATATGGCGCGAATTACGATTTGCCGGATGGCTGAGTCTTGCATTGATGGCGAGTGCTGGCTGGACAAATTTAGGCTATGTGCTGGCCATGTTGGACGGCGAAGTAATGCGTGTACTGCTGCTGTTTTATCTCGCACCCTTGTGGACGGTATTCTTCTCATACTGGCTGCTCGGTGAAAAATTAAATAATTACGGTTACGCAGTTATCGCGCTTTCATTGGGTGGTGCGTTCGTTATGCTGTGGGATACGCAGCAAGATTTGCCACTGCCGCAAAACCAGGCGGAATGGATAGCTCTTTCAGCGGGGATGAGTTTTGCTTTGATGAATGTATTGGTGCGTCGCATGCAGCACCTGAGTATAAATTTCAAAGTGGCCGGCGTGTGGTTTGGCACGGTGCTGTTCACCGCCGTGTTGGTTTTAGATCAGGGAAATGGCGTCGCGCAATTACAGAGCATTCCCCCCGAAGCATGGCGGCTACTGTGGCTGATAGGATTGGTGTTATGTGCCATTAGTTTTGCTCTGCAATACGGTCTGACTTATCTGCCCGCCAACCAAGCGATTGTTCTGCTTCTATCCGAGCTGGTTTTTGCTGCTGTATCTTCATATTTATTGGCAAATGAGGAAATGGGATTGCGGGAAATAATCGGTGCATTGCTGATTGTTTCGGCAAGTTTGTTGTCTGGGAAATGTATACCAAAAAACGAAAAATGATATTTTTAAGGGAATAAATGAATAAGGCAAAATTTATTACCTTTGAAGGGGTAGACGGGGCAGGTAAGAGCACCCATCTGACCTGGTTTGTCGAGGCCTTGCGCAAACGCGGTAAAGAAGTGCTGGTAACACGTGAACCGGGTGGTACACCTTTGGGTGAATGTCTGCGCGACATTCTGCTAAACCAATCCATGCACGCCGAAACGGAGGCTCTATTAATGTTCGCCGCTCGCCTTGAACATATCGAGCAGGTTATCAAGCCAGCTTTGCAACGAGGAACCTGGGTGGTGTCTGATCGTTTTAGCGACGCCAGTTTTGCCTATCAGGGTGGGGGCAGGGGGGTGAAAGTGGCCAAGCTGGAACAATTGGAATGCTGGGTACATGAAAATTTTCAGCCGGATTTGACATTGCTGTTTGACCTTCCGGTTGAAGTAGCACGCCTACGGCTGTCTAAAAATATAACTTTGGATCGCTTCGAACAAGAAAAAGACAGCTTTTTCGAAAAAGTACGGCAAGCTTATCTGGAGCGCTGCAAGAAACATCCAGATCGCTTCGTGTTGATTGATGCTGCTAAAACGCCAGAGCAAGTTAAAGTAAATTTAGAGAAAACAATCCTATCGATTTGATAATAATTAATATTTAAATGTTAACTTAGCTATTAATTACCTAAAACCGCAGACCAGATTCAATCACTCTTACCTCGTGATTTACCTTGGATTTGGTGCCCAAGTCGGCTCTGAAGAATAACCCGTAAGGCTCACCATGCAACAGTAAAGATATGCCATAACAAAATATTTATGTAAATTCATATTAATAGGTTGCATCAAGCACAAAAACATTCAGTCGCGCTTTACCATCATTAATTAAATTGGCTTTTGCATTTAATTCAGTGAAAAGTTCTTCTTTCGTTCCTTTGAAGACACAATTGTTCTTACCCTCCCACCGACCACAATGGAACCATCCAACGAGGTAAATGCCGCAAGCCTCACTAGCTAATTTTAAATATCTGCCATACAGTTGGCTTTGTATCGCGGTCATAAGCCCGTCGTTCCAACACCCCTTGCTCTCGATAATGACGGAGATAGATCGTCCATCATGGTCTTTGGCTTCGATTTTAAGATCGGTGCGTTCGCCTATACCGTGTTCCTTAAGATTTCTAATCTGGACTTCCCGGTCAATAACAAAGGTTGGCAAATCCCCTTCCAAATGGTGTTTTAAAAAATCAGTTAAACGATCTTCACTTTTTGGTCGCCCAGACTTTCCATTGTCAGATAAGTCCCAGAGGAACGGAGCCAACGGTGTCCGACCATGCAATTTTTCTTGCAAACGACGTAATGAAATTAGCACAGCCTCCATTAGTTCAGCGCTATTTCTGGCGAGCCGTGCATCCCGGCGGTGGGTATAGGAAATCAACTTGGCTGGAGAGAGTGCTGGCAGGGTTTTCTTACGGAATGCTTGCTTGGCCTCGTTAAGCCGGTGTTTAAGCCAA
>JBDSEJ010000370.1:0-4438 GCA_039920105.1 Candidatus Nitrotoga sp.
ACATAATTATGTACCAATGACATTTTTAGACCTCATTCAAATTCATCATGTCCGCCAACTGGCGAAGTGTTTATGGAAAGACGATTTATCGTATAAAAGTAAGTGTCTACGTTGACAACGTTAAAGAACATTATCCACCTGCACTCCTAGATATTTTTCGACCCTGAATTTTCTTTAGCACAAAGCTAGAGTTAACCAGCAGCTTGACTTTCGCATAGCTGGTATGGAACAGAAGTTAGAAAGTTAATCCAACGCTGTGTCGCCATTTTACCAATCAATTCTATTATCGGCTTAACACCTGCCCCAGCTTCCAGTTTGCGGACAGTCGTTCGGCTTCGGCGCGCTGGACAGAATTCAAGTTGGTTAAGTCACGTAATTTTTTTGCAGTGTCGTTGCCATGTGCGGCAGCCAAATTGTGCCATGCATAAGCCAGTACACCATCTTTTTGCACGCCCTGACCATTTTGGTACATCCACCCAAGGCTTGTCTGTGCTTGGCCAAAATCCTGCGCTGCCGCTTTTTTATACCATTCCACTGCCATGGTGGCATCTTTTTTTACGCCTTCGCCCGTAAGGTGCATCGAACCTAGTTCAAACTGGGCATTAGGATATCCCTGCGCTGCCGCTTTTAGATACCACTCTGCGGCTTTAATAGGATCTTTAGCAACACTAGTCACAGTTTCGCCACTGCCATACATTGCTCCAAGTTCGAACTGGGCCTTTGCATATCCTTGAGCTGCTGCTTTTTCATACCACTCCACAGCCTTGTCAGCATCTATATTTGCACCAATTCCATTGGCATATATCCATCCCAGACGGGCCTGAGCACTAGCATCACCGGCTTCGGCTAGCTTTTGCACTTGTTCCACACTTTTTGTTGCAAATGATATTTTTTCTGCTAAAGCATAGCCGTTAAATGCTAAAAGCAAGGTCATAAACTGTAAAATTCTCTTCATATTGGCCCCATCGTTAATTTACGGAAAAAAAATTGCTGTCGCATACATTACCTTCCCAACTTGCCTGAAGCAAGTTGATTCAATATAGTGCGCGGGTAATAATTGTCAAGTGCCGATTTGAATGACTGTCACAAGCAAATAAAAGTTCAATATTGAAACAATAAACAAGTTTTGTTGGGATAATTAACTTAAATACCTGCTGACAAGAACAACGAGTTTAACGCAAATGACGTAGCAGAAGCTCATGGAAATAACTTGATATTTCCATCAACTAAATAGCGCGCGCAGTTTTCTTACATCAGGTTGTTGTATCACTCCCTTTTCGGTAATCAGCGCTGTAACCAATTCAGCAGGAGTAATGTCAAACGAAGGGTTGCGTATATGCACACCATGCGCAGCCCAGTGGATATCTCGAAAGCCTTTTACCTCGTCTGCATGACGTTCTTCAATAGGGATATCAGCACCGTTTGCGATGGACATGTCTATAGTGGAAAGAGGGCAGGCCACATAAAATGGAATCTGGTGGCGTTGTGCCAGAACGGCGACCATATACGTACCAATCTTGTTGGCGACATCACCATTCGCCGCAACACGATCCGTGCCGACCACTACGGCATCTACTTCACCTCGGCTCATCATGAAACCGGCCATACTATCAGTAATGAGGGTTACCGGAATTTTTTCCTGCACCATCTCCCATGCTGTCAAGCGCGCACCTTGCAGGAAAGGACGTGTTTCGTCAGCAATAACGGATATCTTTTTTCCTGCTTCAACAGCGGACCGAATTACGCCCAACGCAGTTCCATGCCCAGCGGTAGCCAGCGCTCCGGCATTGCAATGGGTCAGGACGTGCGCACCATCACGCAACAACTCGGCACCATGCGCCCCCAGAGTGCGATTGATGCGAATATCTTCTTCAAAAATTTTATGTGCTTCAACCAACAGTCGCATACCTATCTGCATGTTGGTTTCACTCACTACACTTTGCCATACCTGCTTCATGCGTGCTAACGCCCAAAACAAGTTGACCGCTGTCGGCCTGCTTTGAGCCAGCGTATTAAAACCTTCTTGCATACCGCGTTGGAAGGATTCGGCAGTAACAGCGCTTAAGCGCAGAGCCTCCAGCGCCACGCCGTAGGCTGCCGCCACGCCGATGGCTGGGGCGCCACGCACCACCATGTTGCGGATGCCTTCGGCCACCGAAGCTGCAGAATTAAATTGCAGGTAAATAAACGTTGCAGGCAAAATGCGCTGGTCTATCATCTCCAGCACACCATCCGACCAACGAAGAGTTTCAATTTTCAAAATAACGCCTCAAAAATTTGCTATCCCTGCCATCGTAATTACCCAAAATGTTATTTCTCTGAACAACTATCTTGCATTGGATGACAGCACAACGAATGATCAGGTATTCAGTCACCCTCAAATTCGCACAGTGAAAACACGCTGTAGCCATGCTTTTCCAAGCGCCTACTTCCACCTATATCCGGGAGATTGATTACAAAGCAGCATTCGACAATTTTGCCGCCAATTTTCTCGATCAGTCTGGTTGCGGCCTCCGCAGTACCTCCGGTTGCAATCAAATCATCCACAAGCAATACTTTTTCATCTGGAGCAATCGCATCGGAATGAATTTCGATACGATCCGTACCATATTCCAGTTCGTAGTCATATCCTATAGTTTCGGCAGGCAACTTACCTTTTTTTCGGATCGGTACAAAACCTTTACCCAAGGCATACGCCAGTGGCGCTCCAACTATAAAGCCACGTGCTTCAATACCCACCACCTTATCGATTTCCATATCGGTATAGCGACGCACCAACTCATTTATGGTGATTCTGAAGCCTATCGGATCCTTAAGGAGGGAACTGATATCGCGGAACATGATGTTCGGCTTGGGGTAGTGCGGAATGGTTCGAATTAGAGATTTTATAGGCATATATCTACAACTTTGTTAGGTACATTTTTTGTAATCGACAAATTTTTCTTGCACGTCGTGTATTTGTCGCGGCGTAAGAATATGCGGTTCACCTGCCTGCAAAGCGCGCCAATACAACTCGCACAAAAACTCTACCTCAATGGCTACCGTCAACGCATCGGCCAAATCCGAACCCAGCGCAATCATACCGTGGTTAGCCAGCAGACAGGCTTTTCGGCCATCCAGTGCGGGTAATGCATAGTCCGAAAGCGTCTGTTCGCCGAATAAAGCATATGGCGTACAACGGATAATATTGCCTCCAGCCGCGGCAATCATGTAATGCAGGGCTGGAATATCCTTGCGCAAACAGGCCAACGTGGTGGCAAACGCTGAATGTGTGTGAATGACAGCACTCACATCGGGACGGTTGGCTAGAATGTCGCGATGGAAGCGCCACTCACTGGTGGGCTTGCCACCGCACAGGACATTCCCATTCAAATCCATGCGTACAATGTCTGCGGGTAACATTTTCGCCACCGCCATAGCGGATGGTGTAATCAATATATCCTCACCACAACGTACTGCAGCATTACCGGAAGTACCGCGATTCAAACCCTGCTCGAGCAAATGCTGGGACACATCCAGTAACTGCTGGCGCAGACCACCTTCACCAGATAGCATCATGACTTACCTTTCAATACCCGACCTGCAATAGCATCCAGTTTTTCAATCATGGCTGCGTCGCGCATTTCCGGCTCAGTAATGAGCGCGAATTCTAACGTTGAACGGCAGCTACAAACATTGGCCAGAGCATCAGTGCTCACCTTCGGAATGACATGACTTACCAGTTTTTTCGCCTTGTCAGCATTTTCGGAAAGCATTTTGATTATCTGCCCCACTGTTACATGCTCATGGTCGGGATGCCAACAATCATAGTCAGTCACCATCGCCACTGTGGCGTAGCACAGCTCTGCCTCGCGGGCGAGCTTGGCTTCTGGCATGTTGGTCATGCCAATTACATCGCACCCCCAACTACGATATAGATTCGATTCAGCCAGACTGGAAAACTGCGGCCCTTCCATAACCAGATAAGTACCGCCACGTACAATCGGGATATTTGCCTCTCTTGCGGCCATCTCAATATGATCGCCCAGCCTTTTGCAAACAGGATGTGCCATGGAGACATGCGCCACCAATCCTGCACCAAAGAAAGACTTATTGCGCGCAAAAGTACGGTCGATAAACTGATCAATAATCACGAACGTGCCCGGCGGCAAGTCCTCGCGCAATGAACCAACGGCACTAACTGAAATGACATCAGTCACACCTACCCGCTTGAGCACGTCGATATTGGCGTGAAAATTGATTTCGGTAGGAGGAATTTTGTGTCCGCGACCATGACGTGGCAAAAACACAATACTGTGGCCGTGCAGGTCACCGAACAATAACTCGCTGGATGGCTCTCCAAATGGCGAAGCGACCTTCTCCCAACGTTTGTTAAAGGCAATAGCGTGGGCAAGTATGCATTGTCTTGAATAAAACTGTACTTCCTGTTTCAATCCGC
>JBDSEJ010000371.1:0-2802 GCA_039920105.1 Candidatus Nitrotoga sp.
ACAGAGAAGCATGGGGAAGCACCCACGGTAGCAACCCCTGCAAGCTACCATGCAAAGCCGGCTGATCCTTAATGAGTATAACGACCAATGGCGCTGCGGCAGCCAGTAACAGAGCCAGCAGCATTGCCCGGCCGAATCCCAAGCGCACCACCAAGGTGCGCTTGCCCGCTTGTTTATCTGCCTCGTAGTCTGGGATCCCCGAGAGGATGATGGCCGGCATCACCGCCAGAAGCAGCGGCAAGCTAATAAGCCAGGGAAAGGGACTGCTCCATACTCCGCCCTGGAATATGTAGCCGCACAGTATTACACCAAAACTGTGAGTGATGGCCACATTTAGCTCCCCCCATCCACGCCAGGCAAGCTTCAGCGGAGGTGCCGTATAACCCAGTCCCAGCACTGTCATAACGAGTATTATGATAGGCACAGCACTGCTACCCGCCAGATAGTCCATGAGTAATCCTGCACAGGCCGCGGCGGCCATCAATGAAATCACGATGCCCACACGTAGTTCATGGAAACTTAGATTTTTATCAACCAGTACCCGAGAGCCGCCAGTAAATGGGCCGTAATGACGGTTGCAACGGTCGCTTTCATAGTCGAACCAATCATTGGTAAATACCGTGGCTGCTTCCAGGAAGAACAGGCAGGCATAACCCAGCCAATAGATCCATAAGTTCCAGTCTCCACTGGCCGCGGCCGCTCCCAATGCGCCTACCGTATAGGCCATCCAGGTCATCGGATAAAATTGGAGCCGTAACGCCTTGAGCCAGGCTTTTAGCTTAGTTGTGGCACGGTCGATATAGCTTGAGGCACCGTTACGCAAGGAAAAACCTAGTTCTCGAGCTTGCTCCAACCAAAGGGCTCGCCGAATAAGCTCGGAGTCCTTTACTGGACCCAGCGCAAGTATTCGCGTAGTAGAGATACCACAGAAGCCTAATGCGGATCGTTTCATGGCATTGTGACCGGGGGCGCGGTAGATGAATCGATATACCCAAGGCGGCATATCTAAAGTAGTAATGAGATGGGCGGTCTTGCCATTCAGCATTCCCTCGAAGTGGCCATTTTCACATTCTCTGAAAGCAATTCCCGGCAATAGAACCCGATCGAGAAATCCCTTAAGGCGAGCTGGCCCTACTCCCCACCAAGCCGGATAGATAAAAGTCACATGATTTGCCCACTTGATGAGTTGCAAGGCATGCTCCAGACCAGGCTCCAGAGGTTGATCCAAAGGCGAGACCGGGTGCACGTCAAGGTCGAAACTTATCGCTCCCAAATCTATCTTTTCAACTTCCATACCGGCCGCCAGTGCGCCATTTTCATAGGCAGTTGCAAGGGCGGAACATAGGCTGGGGCTACGTGGATGCCCTAAGATCACAAGTACTTTCATCGCAGCATCCCTCGATTCATAAATTTCACCTATCAGTGATGATATTCGTCGAATTCATCAGCGTTTACAGACCGCTTTCTTTAACGTGCAACGCGTACAATGAATCGTTTACACCCTCCCGCCGTGGAGAGAGTTGGGGTGAAGTAACGGTTATGCCTGGTTTTATCATCGGCGGCGGCATTTGCTACCCACAGTTAGTTCATTTTAGCCGCATCAGTATAGGTGGTAGATAAACCATGTTGGAAAAACATTATCGAGAGTACGATATCTTTAAGGATTGTAAAGCTGTGCAAAAGGAAGTCAACCAACTCCATGATGCAAAGGCATCGAAATCAGGTATTCTTCAAGGAGAAGGTGCGCTACACTAAAATGTTAAATGTATTACATTACTATTAACTGTTGCACTTCGAATTTAAATCCGCGCAACTGTCTCGAGATACAAAACCTTGCGGCGTTCAGGATGCGGAAATCAATCAACGGAGAAAATGTTATGGCGGGTCATAGTAAATGGGCAAATATTCAGCATCGCAAAGGTCGTCAGGATGAAAGACGCGGCAAAATTTTTACACGCCTGATCAAAGAAATTACCGTGGCTGCCCGATTGGGCGACAGTGATCCGGCTATTAATCCGCGCCTGCGATTGGCGATGGAAAAAGCCTATGACCAGAACATGCCGAAAGATAATGTGGAGCGCGCCATCAAACGCGGCAGCGGCGAACTGGACGGAGTGGATTATATTGAGCTTCGTTACGAAGGCTACGGCATCAATGGCGCAGCGGTGATGGTAAATTGCATGACTGACAATAAAACACGCACTGTGGCCGATGTCCGCCATGCATTCACCAAGTTCGGTGGCAATCTCGGCACAGACGGCTCTGTGTCGTTTCTGTTTAAACATTGTGGGCAGATGATTTTTGCACCGGGCACCGACGAAAACGCACTAATGGAAGTAGTGTTGGACGCGGGAGCAGAAGACGTGGTGAGCAGTGATGACGGCAGTATCGAAGTGATCACCGCGCCCAATGATTTTGTCGAGATCAAGCAGCGCCTGGAGTCTGCCGGCTTTAAGCCGGAAATGGCGGAAGTAATTATGAAACCTATTGTCGAAGTCATATTTACTGGTGACGATGCAGTGCGCATGCTAAAGCTTTTGGACGCACTGGAAAATCTTGATGATGTGCAAGAAGTCTATACCACAGCAGTGATTGTGCAATGAAGTGGGAATGAAAAGGAAAGAAGCAAAGGGCATATCCTCTTTAAACCGATGAGCCACTTTTCTCCGGTACGCATTTTAGGTATAGACCCCGGCCTGCGCAGTACCGGGTTTGGCGTGCTGGACAAAGTGGGGCAAAAACTCGTTTATGTCGCCAGCGGTTTTATCAAAGCGCCAGTTGGTGAGCTGCCTGAGCGTCTTA
>JBDSEJ010000372.1:0-15054 GCA_039920105.1 Candidatus Nitrotoga sp.
CGGCAGACTTTCGAATAAAATTGTACAGCTCAGTATAAATACCTTTTCGGCGCTCATTTGGCTTGATGTAGACGCTTTGAATCCACCAAAACATACCATTTCGCCAATCACTCCATTCTGTAGTTACCATTAGTGATCCAATGATTTCATTGTCACGTTCAGCAATCACATAAAAACCTAGATTGGGGTTTTTTAAAAGTTGGTTGACCCCTTTTGATATTACTTCCGGTATTAATTCTTTTTGTTCCGTTTCAAGTGCCATTGCTTGATTAAATTTAGTTATAACTAAAGCATCACGAATTTCAGCAATGCGAATCAATATTTCTTGAGGGATATTGTTTGTAATATTCATATTTAAACATAATGTTAACTAGAATTAGTTACGTATAAATGAAATAAAAATCATCTAGAATATGATGACCGGCATATATCAAGCTTCCGTTTGACAAGACTTTTTCCTAAACATACATTACCCATACCATTTTAAAAACGTTACTAAATTATTTAGATGTTTTAGTGATAAGCAGCTGCGTTATAGATTAAATTTTTTTAAATTGCCACATTCGGCCTAAAGAAAAAATAACATTACATAGAGCTTATAAGAAATGAACTCAAATAATTCTATTTTTAATGAACATGACGTACTTCATGAGTTGAAGCACTTTCTGCCAAGTCAGGCTCCGTTAAAAGATTTTATTCATCACAACACCTTGCATGCGTTTCAGAATTTAAAATTCTACGATGGCATTCGTCATGCATCCAAAATATTTGGTTATTTTGTATCGCTTCAGTTAGAAGATTATAGATCGCTCTATATATCTACACGTATTCAGGAAGATATTCTAAAAAGAATTATCGCAGAGAAAAAAGGTATAGAGCATTTAAATGAGTGGATGAAAAATGTGCTTAGCAAGAAATATGACACCTCTATTTCATCAAGAATCGGTTTACTGAGATTAAATTGGAAAAAGAAATATCGTATAGACCTTGATTTAGTTGTTCATCCATTTCTTTTCAGGATTCTTTGCAGTTATCTTGACCAAGGGATTTCAATGTGGGGTTTCCCTGTTGGGCATAAAGGCTTTCTTTCTTCTATAAGAGAAATAGAAGGCAACAGTTTCACAAGTTTCTTTAAAAGAAAAAGAGCCAAAGAGCTTCTTCTAAAGGGCAATTGTAAAATTGAAGATTTGCTAAAAATTCTGGTTGGGGACGAATCGCTTTACAAGCAATATTTATATGATCAGCAATTTGCTCATCAAGGTTGGTCAGGTATGGTATCCACCATTGAAAATCAACCACAGTCACTGTTGAACCCTAAAAAAATATCTATTCATGACTTAATTATTTTTGAACTCTTACTAGAAATTGATGCACTTGACTTTAAATTTGGAGAAGATTGGTTACCAATCGGCAATAAGTTAAAAAACAGACCCGCAGAACTTTTTGACGACGTTCCGAAAACAGAATTGGATGAGGTTCTGTCAATTTGGCAAGAGGCTTTTGAGTGGTCTTATTATGATCAAGTGCTTGCAGCTATTCAATTGCAAAAAAAGAGGGAAGAAGCTGAGCCATTCCACAAAAGTTTTCAAGTATTTACTTGTATCGACGATAGGGAACTTTCGTTCCGGCGGTATCTTGAAAGAATTGACTCGGAATGTGAAACCTTTGCAACACCAGGATTTTTTGGCGTTGAATTCTTTTTTCAACCTGAACATGGGAAATTTTATACAAAATGCTGTCCAGCACCAGTTACACCAAAATATTTAATTAAAGAAACAGAAACTAAAAAAAAGAGGAAAAAAGAAGCATATCTTTCTAAATTATCA
The DNA here is from genome assembly GCA_039920105.1 of Candidatus Nitrotoga sp. Lineage (GTDB taxonomy): Bacteria > Pseudomonadota > Gammaproteobacteria > Burkholderiales > Gallionellaceae > Nitrotoga. The sequence continues at coordinate 1,827 of JBDSEJ010000372.1, forward strand.
CATTCACTGTTTCGAGGTTGGCTAATTACTCAAACATTGGGATTGTTATCAGGATTTAAGCTGGCACTGAATATATTCTGGCCGTCCGCGATGCCTGCTATGTCCTCACCGATTGCACACATGGATAAGCTTTCAAACCTCACTATTGAGAACACAAATACGAGCCACAGGGAAAATGATTTACAAGTGGGATTTACAATCGAAGAGATGGCCCAAAGAGTAGAGGCAATCTTAAAAAGTATTGGGCTGGTAAAAGATTTTGCATCAATTGTTTATGTTGTTGGACATGGCGCAACCAGTATTAATAATCCTCATTATTGTGCTTATGACTGTGGAGCCTGTGGAGGTAGGCCTGGTTCAGTAAATGCAAGAGTATTTTGTGTTATGGCTAATCACGCTGAAGTCAGAGCAATGTTGAGTTCACGAGGGCTGGAAATTCCAATAGCAACACAATTTCTAGGTGCCCTACATGATACTACTCGGGACGAGATCACTTATTTCGATGAGCATTTGCTTTCTCCTGTGAATTCGGCAAATCACAAAAAAAATACGCCCGTTTTTGTCAAGGCGTTAGATATGAATTCAAAAGAAAGATCGAGACGATTAGTGTCAATTGATACTCACTCGAGCGCCAAAAAAATTCATGAAGAAATTCTTAGAAGATCAGTTTCATTATTCGAACCTCGACAAGAGCTAAACCATTCAACTAACGCAATTTGTTTTGTAGGAAGACGAGATTTATCAAAGGATATCTATCTAGACAGGCGGTCGTCTATGAGCTCTTACAATTACAACATAGATCCTGAAGGTAAGCATCTATCTAATGTAATGAAACCTATTGCACCGGTTATGGGTGGTATCAGTCTCGAATACTTTTTTTCACGCGTTGACAATCATAAGTTGGGAGCAGGAACAAAGCTGCCACACAATGTTATGGGACTTATTGGCGTTGCTAACGGCAGTGATGGCGACTTAAGACCAGGTCTCCCAAGTCAAATGATTGAAGTTCATGATCCTATTCGTCTCCTTGTTATTGTTGAACATTTTCCTGAAATCGTATTGGGAGCAATTAATCAGCAACCTGCAAATTATGAGTTTTATATTAATGAGTGGGTTCGGCTAGTTGCAGTAAATCCAGAGACGCGTGAAATCTATTTATTTAAAGACGGTAGTTTCTCTCCTTATCGACCATTAACACGAGCTCTTGGCTCTATATCGGATGTTGTTACTTTAATCGAATCAGTTAAAGCAGCAGAATCTACTCATATAGTTGAAGCCACTAAAGAGAACTTGCCAGTCTACTTAATGAACTAGGGTCTCAACATGACTTTGCTACTTACATCAATGCTTCAACTTTTTATACTCATACCATTTTTGGGATTTGTTTTTAGTCTATTTATCCCAGAGAAATTGGAGAATGCAGTCTCACGGACTGTCCTTTTTACCGTGGGTACGCATTTAATCCTTACTTGGGTATTCCTGATTATATGGCTACTCTATAATCACCCAACGCTTGAGAGAAGTGGAATTGTACTGTTTAAAACAAAGGAATATCAATTTTTAGTTTCTTTTTATTTTGATAAGATCAGCGCAGTTTATCTATTTGTTGGTTCTGCACTCACATTTTTGGTAACACAATACTGCCGTTGGTATCTTCATCGAGAAAATGGTTACAAACGTTTTTTTTGCGTCATTCTTTTCTTTTATGTAGGCTTTAACTTAATAATATTTTCAGGGAATTTTGAAACCCTTTTTGTTGGCTGGGAGATACTGGGTTTTTCTTCATTTTTATTGATTGGCTTTTACAGAGACAGATATTTGCCAGTTAAAAACGCACTCAAAGTCTTTACCGTGTTTCGTATTGCCGATATGAGCCTACTCATTGCCATGTGGATGAATCATTATTTATGGCATAAAAATATTAGCTTTTCAGAATTATCGGATAAGCAATTTATTAGCGAGAATCTACAGAACCATCCATTTCTTGGTGTTCTTATTTCCCTAATGATATTAGTTGCTGCCGCAGTAAAGTCAGGTCAACTTCCTTTCTCTTCCTGGGTACCAAGAGCAATGGAAGGGCCCACTCCATCCAGCGCAATTTTTTACGGATCGCTTTCAGTTCATTTAGGCGTATTTCTTTTATTAAGAACATTTCCTTTTTGGGAACAACTAACCTCCATAGTAGTAACTGTAGTAGTTTTAGGTCTATTTACTAGTATTGTTGCATCAGGAATTGCAAGAGTTCAGTCATCCGTTAAAACGCAAATTGCCTATTCATCGATTGCACAAATTGGACTTATTTTTATTGAGGTTGCTTTAGGTTTTCATGAGCTCGCTTTAATACACTTTGCTGGAAATGCGTTCTTAAGAACCTACCAATTATTAGTTTCGCCCTCAGTAGTAAGCTATATGATTCGCGAACAATTCTATAATTTTATCCCACGTCACTATATTGATAAAAGTTCAGTTTTCAAGAAAATTGAGTATTCAATTTATCTGTTATGCCTTAAGGAATTCAATCTGGATAACTTTGTGTATCGGTTCTTTTGGAATCCTTTAAAAGGGCTTGGAAGAAAATTAAATTATTTCTCAGGAAAGATGGTTTTTGTTTTCTTTATTGCAACCTATGTTATTGGTCTTATCTGCTTATTCTATGAGGAGCTAATACCAAAAGAAATATACAAATACCTACCTGAATTTTTCGCGTTAATTGGTTTGTTGATGGTACTCAAATCCTTTGCAGAAAGGAAAAATGCTCTGTTAAGTTTGGTCTTGGTAATCGCAATGCATCTATATAGACCTCTAGCCATATCGTTAAATGGCGATATAAGTCTCAATGAAATCATACTTTATTTAAGCGGCGTAATTATTTCCGGGGTCTTAGGTTACGCTTGTCTGAATGAACTTAAATCTCATGAACACAAAATTACTTTGGAACAGTTCCAAGGTCACTCTTATGAATATCCTAAATTGGCCTTTATTTTTCTATTGGCTTGTTTAGGCCTAATGGCATTCCCAATGACTCCAACATTTATTGGAATAGAGCTAATATTTACCCATATCCATGAAGATCAGGCAGGCTTGGTATTTATTGCTGCCTTAAGTTACGTAATCACAGGGCTTACATTGATCAGGATATACGCTCGTATTTTTCTTGGGCCTCATATAAAAACTTATCACGCTCATCCAAGCAGATCCTCTTAATTTGAAATTGAACGGGAAATTCAACTGCAAAAGTCAACATTGATGGCCTAAAAATTTAAAGGCCAAAATGCGGTCTTGCTCAATCCAAACCGTAGTGGATTTGATTAAAAGAGGAGCACAAATTGGCAATACTAATTAATGAAACAAGACTTTTGCTGCATTGGCTGAGCAGTTCGAGGTTTACTCCAGTCAAATATCGAAATATAAGGCTGCGATTGCAGAAGCATATCTCCGAAGTATTCAACAAAACAAGTATCTTGAATAGCAATTTTCAGCATGCCGGCCCTCTTCAGAGCAGACATATAGCAGCGAAAATAAAGCTAGTCCGGATCAATGTATTGTTTCGCAACTTAGGTGCAGGTAAAGGATATCTCGCATATCTAGTCGACCCTTACCCTTTGTGCAATCTAATTCGGTCAAACCAAGTCACGGCACTTAACCCCATGTGCATTCTTAAGAAGCAGGATTTCATCTGCCCGATCGTGGTACTGAAGGTGAGCTATTGGATGTCCTCACTTTATTTCAGGCTTTATAAGCAAAGAAGCCAGCACATTATGCTTGATGATAAACCACCGGATAAATTGTATCGTAACAATCTGTCTAAGTTTCAATAAGTAACATAATAAAATCTCATAAAATCAATATTAAGCGGCAATTTTTGCCAAACAATAGGAGCAACATAACATGAGTTCCATTCATTCATCACTCCCCAAAGAAGGTATAGCCGGATTAAGGGAAAACTTTAGATCAGATTTTATTTCAGGATTTTTGGTCTTCATGCTGGCGTTACCTCTCAGTTTAGGTATCGCAAAAGCAAGTGGGTTTCCGTCTGCAATGGGTGTTCTTACAGCCATGATTGGGGGTTTGTTTGTTAGTTTTTTTGCGGGCTCGCGCCTTACCATCAAAGGTCCTGCTGCTGGCTTAATAACAATCTGTGCGGGATGCGTAACCGAACTTGGAGGCGGCCCTGAAGGGTGGCATCTGGCTCTTGGTGCCATTGTAGTCGCTTCATGGATTCAAATCGTTTTAGGCTTCTTGAAAGCCGGCTCACTCAGTGATTTTATTCCGCACTCAGCGGTACATGGGATGCTGGCTGCCATCGGAATAATTATTTTTGCTAAACAAGTCCCTATTTTACTGGGAATCGACCCTTCCACTTTAAAAGGCATAAGTCCAATTGGACTTATGGAACGCATTCCCGAGTTTGTCATGAACGCCAATCAGCCGGTTGCAATAATTGGCATTATCAGTTTGATTATTTTATTTGGGATGCCGAAAATAAAAATCAATTTATTGCAAAAAATTCCAGCACCGATGATTGTGCTACTAATAGCAGTTCCAGCGGCTTATATGTTGAGCTTCAATACGACGCAGCCAGCTCATGCCCTTGTTTATATCGGCGACTTCTGGGGCTCAATAGGATTCAACGCCGACTTCTCTGCAATAACAAGTTTTGTATTTTGGAAGTATGTATTCATGTTCCTTGTAGTGGGCAGCCTGGAGTCATCACTCACTGTAAAAGCTGTAGACGGATTGGATCCCTGGAAGCGTCAGTCGGATTACAACAAAGACTTGGCTGCCGTCGGAGCGGGTAATGCAGTTTCGGGTTTATTGGGTGGACTTCCGATGATATCTGAAGTTGCTCGAAGCTCTGCCAACGTACGCTTTGGCGGTCGCACAGTTTGGGCTAATTTCTTCCATGGTTTCTTCTTGTTGATTGCCATGCTACTGATGATTCCCTTAATTGAAATGATTCCCAATGCCGCGCTGGCAGCCATGTTGATATTTGTTGGTTACGTACTTGCGTCACCTTCACTGTTTTACAAAACTTATAAAATTGGTAGTGAGCAATTAGTGATTTTTTTAGTAACCATTGCCGCAACCATCGCGACTGATCTGCTTATAGGGATAGCCTCAGGCATCATCGTCAAATTCTTATTCCATATCATAAACGGAGCTCCGCTTCGCAGCATGTTCAAGGCTCGTTACACATTGAAAGAAAATGAAAGCGGGTATCATTTAGTAATTCATGGTTCTGCAATATTTTCCAATTTGATGGGCTTTAAGAAAGCGTTTAATCGATTAAATGCCGGAAAAAAAGTGGAGGTGGATTTTTCAAAAGCCAAACTAGTTGATCATACCTTCATGGAATTCCTTAAACACTTTGAAGAAGAATATACACATTCAGGTGGCACAGTAATAGTAAATGGTTTCGAAAGATTTCAGTCATTTTCCAATCATCCACTTGCAGGAAGAAAAGTCAGCAAAGGTTATAGACAAATTGAAGAAGAGCCTACTCAAGTAAAGGGCCCATTAGTTGTAAATGGTTTCGGGCGGACTCAGCTGGCGCTGCTGTTTGGTATGCTATGCGCCTTGCCACTATTAATTGTCGGAATGGGCAAGACAGGACAAGAGCTAAAAGTTGTCCAGCAGGATCGCAGTATTCCGCTTGAACAGGTGGCGCACATAGAGTTGCTACTTCTGGAAAACCGACTCGCAATCGCAACTATATTGGTAACACCAACGCCTGAAATTATCAGCCACAATACCACCCTCATTGAAGAGAATATTGCGGAAATAGGAAAAACGTGGGAAGCGTACTTGACTAACCATCTTTCCCCAGCGGAAAGAGCTCTTGCAGAGAAGTTTGCCGCAAACCGTAATAGATTAATTCAGGAAGGTCTGGTGCCAGCATTGGTTGCTTTGCGTGAGGATGACGTTAAAAAAGCGAACAATATCGTTGTGCGAAAAGTTCGCCCTCTCTATCAACCTGTTGGGAGTGATATACATGCACTTGTTAAACTGCAACAGGCAGATTTTATTGCTTATCAAAATAAAAAAAAGACCTAGGAAAACACAGACCTATCTCAGCACACTGATCAGAATAATACGTCAGTTTGAGAGTGGTTGTGCCGAGAAACTGAACAATTTCGCGGCACAACCACTTAGCGCTTTGTTTAGTTAAAGAATATCTCGAAGACGTTCTGAAGCCCAGTATTTTCCGAGGGCGATGATTTAGCTCAGTGACTGCCTCTTGCAAATATATTTCCGTGACGGTTTCAAACAAGGTGTTTTTGGGAATGTACTGTCGTAGCAACCTATTGGTATTTTCGTTCAGCCCCAGCTCCCAGAAATGGTAGGGATGAGCAAGTACACATCCAGCTTCAACTGTTTAGCGATCTCCGCATGCCCGGCAAACTCACGACCGTTATCAAACGTCACGGTGTGGCACTTGCGTTTATGTGACTTCAGCAACCTTGTACCTGCTGCCGTAACGCCATCGGTATGCTTGTGCCGGGCAGCATGGTGTCCCGCGTATATTGCGAGGCTCTGTCGGGCACCGTTACCATCGCCCCTTTGTGATCCAGACCAATTACTTTATCACCCTCCCAGTCCAGGATCCGGATCCGTTCATTCAGATTTACTATCTATGTGAGCGATCATCGATGCAAACACGCTTCTTGAGCTTTTCCCTGCTCTCCTGGCTGCTTCCGCATCGCTTTCGGCAGCGCTACTGGCAACGTAAATGCCGCCAGAAATCACCCCGCAACTAAACTCAATCATCGGTGGGCGCGGCTCTGGCAAGTCTACGGTTTTGGAATACTTGCGGTGGTGTTTATGTGATCAAACAGATTCGTTTGGTTCAGGTACGGTAGAAAATGACGTTGAAACCCGAAGAGCTAATCTCATAGAAAAAACACTATCGAGCGTTGGCGGTGAAGTCAGAGTGATTTTCAATGTCAATGGCACGAGGCATGTTTCCAAAAGAAACCCAAAATCTGAAGATATTCTACTTAAGATCGGAGATGGTGAATTCCAATCGGTACGGCCGAGCCAGATCAGGTCACTACTACCGATTCAGGCATATAGCCAAAAGCGACTTAGTAGCGTTTCAATCAAATCAGTCGAACTAAAACGTCTGATTGAGCAGCCTGTTTCGGAGAAAATTGGCCATTTAGATGATGAAACTGCAAAGGCTATTAATGAAACTATCGCAGTGTATACAAAGCTATCGGAGCACAGGATATTAAGTCGAGATATACAGAAGATTGAAATTGAATCTGAGTCGTATAAGCAGCAAATTGAAAAGATGCGATCTGAACTAAAAGGGCTTTCTAACGATGGTAAAAATACACTAAATCGCGCTGAGCTGTATTCAAATGAAAAAAAAGAATTGGTGAAATCGATATTGATTACGAAAGGTAGCAGTCTCGTCGGCAGGACAGCAGGCTTCAGCTTTGCTAAATGTCCTTCTGAATCAGGGTGGCTTTCCTCTCGTCATTGATCAGCCTGAGGATGACATTGATAATCGCGCAATTGAAAAGATCGTACGGAGTTTCTGGCGGGCCAAACAGAAAAGGCAGATTATTGTGAGCAGCCATAATGCCAATTTGGTAGTTAATGGCGACTCGGAGTTGGTGATTAGCTGTGATTACAATGAAACCAGCGAACAAACTCGTGGAAAAATTAAGCACGAGGGCTCGAAAGATGATGAAGATATTAGGAACGAGATCACATCTAAAATGGAGGGCGGCGAGAAAGCGTTCAAACTCAGAAAAGCAAAATATGAGTTCTGAGCGTGAAAAACATAACAAATCGTTGCAGCGGACATTTGACCCGCTGCCCATTTTTTCTACTGCAAAATCAGTCATCGCCTCCAATGCCCTAAACTCAGGCTAAATACCTTCAATAAAATTTCCCAAAGTTGCCAGTTGTGAATGTCAATTCAGGCCGAAAAACGGTCACTTCCCCATGACTTCTCGACCGTTTAAAAATGGCACATTACTGCCAGTGACGAATAGCTGCAATCGAACAGACTAATCGACCTTCGCAGTAATATTTAAGGCGTGGCACGTCTGTTATCATTACACCATGCTAAACATTCAAAATCTGACGTACCTGCAAGGCGGCACTACGCTATTGCAACAAGTAAATTTTCAGGCTTACGCCAGTCAACGTATCGGGTTGGTAGGCAAAAATGGCTGCGGCAAATCCACACTGTTTCGACTTATTCGCGGCGAAGTTTTGCCGGACAGCGGTGAAATCTCGCTGCAATCCGGCAAGACAATCGCTTTTGTCGAGCAGGAAATCGCCAACTCGGATCAGCCCGCGTTGGAGTTCGTGCTTGACGGCGACGTGGAGTTGCGTGCGCTGGAAAAAAATCTGGCGCGAGAGCAGCATGATTCAGCCTGGTTTGAAGCTCAGCACCGCTACGAGGCAATTAATGGCTACGTGGCCAAAGCCCGTGCCGCTCAACTGCTGAATGGATTAGGTTTTGCCAACGACACGCTGGAGCGCCCGGTCAGCAGTTTTTCCGGAGGTTGGCGCATGCGTTTGAATCTTGCCCGCGCGCTCATGCATAGAGCCGATTTGTTATTGCTGGACGAACCCACCAATCACCTTGACCTGGAGGCAATCCTCTGGCTTGAACAATACCTTGCTCATTACCCCGGCAGCCTTATTCTGGTTTCACATGATCGCGAATTTCTTAATGCCTGCGTCAACCGCATTGCCCATGTCCACAGCCAGGTGATTGATAGCTACACTGGAGACTATGACGATTTCGAGCGCGCCCGCGCCGAGCGCATAGCACAGCAAAACCAAGCTTTTCACCAGCAACAGGAAAAAATCGCGCACCTGGAAGATTTCGTCCGCCGCTTCAGTGCCAAGGCAACCAAGGCCAAGCAGGTACAGAGCCGTGTTAAAGCGTTGGAGCGGCTTACGCGTATAGCTCCAGCCCATATTACAGACGGCCTTTTCGAGCTGCAGATCGAAGCGCCAGAGCGTAGCCCCGACTTACTATTGCGTGCCGATAAAATGGGATTTAGCTTTGGTGACAAAGCGCTATTTCATAACGTCGATTTGGTGCTGCGAGCGGGTGCGCGCATCGCCCTGCTGGGGCCGAACGGTGCCGGGAAATCCACCCTGATTAAATTGCTGGTGGGTGAGCTTCAGCCCACCGCAGGCCAGCTGGAAATCACGCCCGATATCCGTATCGGTTACTTCGCTCAGCATCAACTTGAAAACCTGGACAGCGATGCTACGCCTTTGCAGCACATGGAAAAGCTGGCGCCCAAAGTAACGACACAGGTACTGCGCACCTTTCTCGGCCGCTTTGGTCTGGCTGGAGACAGCGAAGATCGGCCGGTGGCAAGCTTTTCCGGTGGCGAAAAAAGTCGTTTGGCGCTGGCCCTGTTAGCCTGGCAAAAGCCACATTTATTGTTGCTCGACGAACCCACCAACCATCTCGACCTGGACATGCGCGACGCTCTCACCCTGGCGCTTGAGGAATATACAGGCGCAGTGGTATTGGTGTCCCACGATCGCAGCCTGATCCGCGCTGTAGCGGATGAATTATGGCTGGTTGCGGATGGTAATGCCAAACTGTTTGATGGCGATTTAGAAGACTACAAAAATTGGATAGAAACACGCCGCCCGCGCGAAACGACTCAGGCTCAACCTGAAAAACCGCGCCAGTCAGCCGTACCCAAGCCAAATAAGAAGGCGCTTCTATCGAAACAATCCAAACTCGAAACCGCGCTGTCGAAAGCTCAGGCGGAGCTGGCCGAAGTTAACCGCAAGTTGGCCGATCCAGCTACCTATATCAATCCTGACCGTGATGAAATCAACAAGCTGAATACTCTGCATTCAACCTTTGAAAATAAGGTAGCTGAACTAGAGGAAAGTTGGCTGGAACTTGAAATGGCTATGGAAGAAAATGCCTAGCTCCAACCACTACAAAAAATCTTTTCAATCTTACAAACAGGCTCATCACGCCGGGAACAAACCTGTACTCAAGTAACGATCTCCACGATCACACACAATGAACACGATGGTTGCGTTCTGCACCGTCTGCGCTACGCGTAGCGCCACCGCCAGCGCACCGCCAGACGAGATACCACAGAAGATCCCTTCTTCGCTCGCCAGGCGACGGGTCATATCTTCCGCCTCTTGCTGACCAACGTTCTCAAGCTTATCTACACGTTTGACATCATAAATTTTCGGCAGGTAAGCTTCAGGCCACTTACGTATGCCGGGGATTTGCGCACCCTCTTCCGGTTGTGCGCCAATGATTTGAATGTTGGAATTTTTTTCTTTGAAGTAGCGCGAACATCCCATGATTGTGCCGGTGGTGCCCATACTGCTAACAAAATGAGTGATGCCGCCCTGCGTATCTCGCCAGATTTCCGGTGCAGTACCCTGATAATGTGCCAGTGGATTGTCCGAATTAGCGAATTGGTCGAGGATAACACCGCGTCCTTCGTCGCGCAGTTTCTCCGCCGTATCCCGCGCCAATTCCATGCTGCCCTCTTTGGATGTCAGCACCAATTCTGCTCCATATGCACGCATGCTCTGGCGACGTTCGACACTCTGGTTTTCAGGCATCACCAGTATCATCTTATAGCCTCGCATGGCCGCTACCATCGCAAGCGCAATGCCGGTATTGCCACTGGTTGCTTCTATTAGCGTGTCGCCGGGTTTAATGTCACTGCGTTTTTCGGCCTGAATGATCATTGAGAGCGCCGGACGATCTTTCACCGAGCCTGCAGGATTGTTGCCTTCCAGCTTGGCCAATAGCACATTGCTTGTCACACCGGGAATACGTTGTAGCCTGACCAGCGGAGTGTTGCCAATAAAATGTTCAATAGTGTGGTACATCTACATCTTCCTGAAACAAAGGGCATTATCTTACCATTATATACAAGCACAAATAACAACCCCGTCAAGCCTACACCTGACGGGGTTGTTTTGTAACACTTCATTACAGAGATAAGAGATTGTTTTCTAATTTATTTATGGTCAGCTTTATCTAACCTGCATTAGAAAACAACAAAGCAGTCCAATACTCATCGGTACAGTCTTTGCAGACATAAAGAAATTTTCAGCTAGAAACTATTTCTTAACTTCATTTTTTTGTCGGATGCTTTTGCTGCAGCTGGCTTGGCGGGTGAAATACTGGCCACCGTAAACTCAGCACGTACTTTTTTAACCGACTTGCTACCAAAACCTTTAACATTTTCTAATTCATCCACGCTTTTGAATGAACCATTCTTATTGCGGTAATCGATGATCGCTTGAGCCTTCGCCGGTCCTATACCCTTAATTCCATCTAAATCACTCTTTGTGGCCGTATTTAGGTTCACAGCAGCCATCGCAATGCTGGTAGAAATTACAAAAGTGATAAAAGCCAGTAGCATTTTTTTCATTATAGCCCTCTTGCAAAAATGAACGACGAAGTCGCCCTAATACTAGAAACGCATAGCTCCAGACCAACGTTGACTGACTTAACAAAACTCATATATTCAATCCAATTTTCCACTACACTAAGTGATTCTTGCCATTTTTTTATCGATTTAATGAAAATTAATTCACAGCGGACAATTTTTTTCGAAGTAGTGAGCGAAAATTCAAACTTGGTGGTTATGGTTACAGAGCAAGTCATACGAAAAGATAGGGTTTATAAAATAACTTCGCCATAAGCAGGGGATTAGAAGCTGAAGTGTCAGCTATGGACTTAATGCACTTACAATTCGCTGGTTTTCAGCCAAACTTGGCTTCTAGGTCTACAAGTGTACCGGCAAAGATTAAATAACACTCTCAACGTTATAAAACTTAGCTGTAATACCATAAAAAATTGGCATAAATATGTATTTATTAGCCAACTCAATGAGACGAAAAAATTGTCAATGTTATTAAGAGCAATACATGAATAAAAAACAAATAGTGAGTCTTGTCAAAGAAACCTTTTCTGCGTGGATTGATGACCATGCACCAAGCATGGGTGCGGCACTTGCCTATTACACAATGTTTTCGATTGCACCACTTTTACTCATTGTTGTCTCCGTAGCTGGGCTTATTTTTGGTGTTGAAGTGGCACGTGGAGAAATTTTTGCTCAGCTACAATCCTTAATGGGTAATACCGGGGCATTAGCAGTACAAGGCTTGCTAGAAAGTGTTAGTCAGCCTACAGAGAGCTTAACAGCCGCCATCATCGGCGTGGTTTTGCTTCTGATTGGTGCTACTACAGTATTTGCCGAGTTACAGGAAGACCTGGACAGGATATGGCGTGCCCCCAAAAGGACCAAGGATGCTGGGATATTTGGATTAATCCGCACGAGAGTACTTTCTTTTGGGATGATCTTGGGGATAGGTTTTTTATTGATTGTTTCTCTTATATTAAGTGCTGCGTTGGCAGCATTAGGGAAATGGTGGGAGCCTTTATTTGGAGGATTTGGGTTCCTCGCAAACTTAGTAGATGTAACGCTGAGTTTTACGTTAATCACCGTTTCGTTCGCAATGATCTACAAATTAATGCCACGAATGAAGATAGATTGGCGCGATGTCTGGATTGGTGCGGTGGTCACTGCGTTCCTGTTTACAATCGGCAAATTCCTGATAGGGCTTTACATTGGAAGAAGTGGCGTAGCTTCAGGATTCGGAGCTGCAGGTTCGCTTGTTGTTGTATTGTTATGGTTATATTACTCAGCTCAGATTTTTTTAATGGGCGCTGAATTTACGCGAATATACTCTTATACTTTTGGATCGCTCAAAGGGCAGCCAACACCACCAATGACAACCATTTGACCTGAGAAAATGGAAATCCATATTTCTTGAGAACGTTATTAAATATTTGATTAGGTCAGCTATGCAAAATGACATCCCCACGCATTCATAGTTTTCCGCCAGTCGAAAGCGATTATTCAAACATCCTTATCCTCGGCACGATGCCTAGCAAGGCATCTTTGCAAGCAAAACAATATTACGCACATCCGCGAAACGCATTCTGGAAGATCATAAGCGAAATTCTTGTCATTAATACCGTAGATTCTTATAAATTAAGGACATCATCAATTGTCCAGGCAAAAATTGCACTCTGGGACGTATTGAAGTCATGCACGCGGGAAAGTAGTCTCGACTCTGACATAAACACTAACACAATCATGCTTAACGATTTTGCGAGCTTTTACAACAATCATTCGCAAATTCATAGGGTGTGTTTTAATGGAGCCAAGGCAGAGAGTTT
>JBDSEJ010000373.1:0-8732 GCA_039920105.1 Candidatus Nitrotoga sp.
GTCACTTATATTTAAGGTGGTAGAGGGACCATGGGTAATTTCGCAGATTTTTAATAATCAACTAACAGGACGAGAAAATTCTATTGATTAGAAATTTATACAATTACTTTGTCGTGCACTAGCATTGATTAACTAAAATCATCATGGTTTGAAAAGTCGTAATAAGTTCGCTAGCGAACATACATTTCATCGGGTTTAAGTGAAGATAAATTAAAGTGCATTTATAAGGACCGCAAGGCTCGTTAAGTAGTAAACACTTCTTTCATTTTTGTCGCTGACCCAAGAAGTGGTTCGTACCAACTTAAAACTTATAGATCAACTAAGTAGTTGTTTCGAGACATCAGATTGAAAACCAACCTAAGCATTATAAAATACAGAGGAGGAAAATATTATGAAATGGGAAACTCCAACATTTATCGAAATCAATATGGACTCAGAAATTGGATCCTATCAGGAGGATAACTCTGACGCGACCGAGCCTCTCTTTATGCAACCGTGCGTGTCCGAGTCCTAGGATCATCTGCTGGAGGAGGATTTCCCCAGTGGAATTGTGGATGTGAGAATTGTCGAGGCTTACGTGAGGGTACAATAAAGGCGATACCTCGTACGCAGGAATCAGTTTGTATCACTGCTGACAATCAAGAATGGTTTCTAATTCAAGCCTCTCCGGAAATTCGCCAGCAAATCGAAAGTTTTCCCTCCTTACATCCCAGACAACTTCGAGACTCGCCAATCCAAGCGATTGTCCTTACGAATGGAGACCTTGATCACTGTTTGGGTTTGTTGTCGCTTCGTGAATCCTATCCATTGGTTGTTTATGCTACAGAACGGGTACAACAGGGCTTTATAGAAAATAATAGTTTATATCGTACTCTTGAACGATTTCCCAATCAGATAACTTGGCGAAAATTATTAATTGGCCATGAAATTCCATTACTCCGAAAGAATGGGAAACCTTCAGGTTTAACCATCGAAGCCATTGTTGTTCCAGGGCAGCAACCTCTCCACCTTCGTACACAGCTTTTTGACGACCAGGAAGACAATGTTGGACTTAAAATATGTGAGACTTCCTCAGGGCAAACGCTTTTATATCTTTCCAGTGTGAAAAAAATATCACCTGAGCTCTATAAATGTCTACCTTTGGCAGATTGTGTTTTCTTTGATGGCACCTTTTGGTCGGAGAATGAATTGCTTGCAGTCGATTCAAAGGGTAAGAGAGCGCAGGAAATGGCGCATATTCCGATTGGCGAAAAAGATGGCAGTCTTTCATTACTAGCTAAGTTACATATACCACGCCGAATATTTATCCATGTGAACAATACAAATCCTATTTTGCGGGAAGATTCTTTGGAGAGACAATTGGTGCATGGCGCTGGATGGCAAGTGGCCTATGATGGGATGGAGTTTGAGCTATGAGAGATTACGATGAACCAGTTTCGCTTTCAGAGCGAGCATTTGTTGAATGGCTGACTCGAGAAGGACAATGTGGCTATCATGACCATCACCCTTTTCACCAGCTAATGCATGCAGGAAAATTGACCAAGTTCCAACTACAGCAATGGGTTCTGAATCGTTACTACTACCAGACCCGTCTTCCTATTAAAGATGCTTTAATTCTAGCGAAATCAGGCAGTGATGTGTCTTTCCGTCGGCATTGGATTGAACGTATTCATCAACAGGATGGCAAACAAGAAGGGGAAGGGGGGCTTAACCTTTGGTTGCAGCTTGCCGAGGGAGTAGGGTTAAATGTTGAAGAAGTTAAAAGCTGTCAAGGAGTGCTTTCGGGAGTGCGAATGGCTTGCGACCACTATGTTGAACTCGTTCGGGAAATGAGCCTCCTGGAAGCTGTGGCACTTTCTCTCACCGAATTATTCGCACCAGATTTATTATCTAAACGCATTGCAGTGTGGGAAGAACATTATCCTTGGGTAGATCAAAAATCGCTCATGTATTTTAAAACTCGCATCCCCCGAGCATCTCTTGATTGTAAAGAGGCTCTTTCATTCGTGCTCACCCATGCTACAACTTATGATCTACAAGAACGCTGCGTGAAGGCTTTGATTGCTAAAACTCAAATTCTTTGGCATCTTTTGGATTGCTTATCACTAGCCTATATTCATCAAGAATTGCCAGCAAATGTTTACTCACTTGACCACAGAGTGTAGACCACAACTTGCCGCCAAGGTTCGTCTCCGGTTAGACCAAAAAAGTCACTGCTTTTTCATGCTTTTCCCTGAACGAGGCATTCTGTTAAATGCTGTTGCTGGGGAGATTATAAAGCGTTGTGATGGGATAAACACCGTGACGACAATTGTTGATCATCTGATGCAAACCTATGATGATCAACCACGTCAGATAATCGAAACTGAGACTTTAAATCTCTTACAGCAATTTTACACTCGCGGATTAATCCGAATCGAATCATGAATAAGCAGTACCGCCCTTACACATTGATTGCAGAACTCACTCATCGGTGCCCACTACACTGTGCCTACTGCTCGAATCCTACAACCTTATTAAAATACCGAGACGAGATTGATACCGATACATGGCTGCGTGTATTCAGAGAAGCTGAAGCATTGGGAGTGGTACAAGTCAATCTCACAGGAGGAGAGCCTCTGCTACGAAGCGATTTAGAGCGCTTGATCGAAGAGGCACACAAATTGGGCTTGTACACAAATCTCATCACCAGCGGGATCCCACTTACTAAGCAAAAATTGATTCATCTACGGGATGCTGGGCTTAATAGTGTACAAGTTTCGTTTCAAAGCCTTAATGACGCAGTGGCGGAAAGAATTTGTAAACGTCCAGCATTAAATCAAAAATTGATTGTTGCGGAATGGGTGAAAGCAGTCGATCTCCCGTTGACCGTTAATATAGTACTTCACCGGGAGAATCTTCACGAAATCGCTGAGATTATCACCATGGCTGAACGCCTAAACGCCGATCGGTTGGAGCTTGCAAACGTCCAATATCTTGGTTGGGCACTGCGAAATAGAGAAGCTCTATTGCCAACTAAAGAGCAAGTGGATGAGGCGCGTTTAATTGCGAGAGAGGCGAAAAAACGACTCGCGGGATTGATGGAAGTGCTTTTCGTCATCCCAGACTACTATGCTGAGTTTCCTAAGACTTGTATGGGGGGATGGGGGCAAAAGTTTATCTTGGTCGCACCTAATGGACTTGTATCGCCCTGTCATCTTGCCCAAACAATCTCAGGGATGCAGTTGCCCTCTGTACAAAATTTTTCACTTGAAGAAATATGGTTTGAATCTTCAGGGTTCAATCAATTTCGTGGAGAAGCTTGGATGCCAGAGCTATGTCGAACCTGTGAACGTCATAATGTTGACTTTGGAGGATGTCGTTGCCAAGCCTTTCATCTTACTGGAGATGCTGGTAAAACAGATCCCGTGTGCTCTCTGTCCCCTGATCATCATCTTATTGAATCGGCAAAGAACCAGACCAAAAATACGACAGGGGTTCCTTACAACTTTGAATATCGGCCCGGTCATGGTTCATGACAATAAGGGAAACGGATGGATGTCACTCCCAGTTTGTCGGCTCGTTTTGGAATGACAACGCAAGCGGTGGGATGATGACAAACTACTTTGTTTACAGGACAAAAAATAACTTTGGGAGAAATACTATGAAATTCATGATGCTGATGATCCCCGGCGTTTATCGTGGTAATAAGAAATTGGAAGGATTTACTCCTGATCCGAAGAAGATGGAAGAAATGGGCAGGTTCAATGAGGAGATGGGCAAAGCTATCAAGATTGAGTCTATAAACGGTCTGGAGCCGCTTGACAAGGGCGCTCGCATATCATTTTCCAATGGCAAAAACACCGTTATCGACGGCCCGTTTATCGAAGCTAAAGAAGTACTTGGAGGTTATTGGATGGTCGAAGCCTCGTCAAAGGAAGAATTGGTAAAGTGGGCGCAGCAATGTCCGGCTGATGAGGGTGATATCATTGAAATTCGTCAGATCTTCTGCGGATAAGATTTCCTCCTAAGAATTAATAGGGCCTCGTTCATGACACCTACATTTCATATTTAACTCAATGATGAATTGATGACCCGCCCATACTTCCTTGCTAAAAAAAGAGCTGTTATGAGTTTGCCTTTTTAAATATTGCAGCTTTGGACTTCGATTTTCCACCAACTTGGTAACAATTGAAGGACATCTTTTCTTGAAAACCGATCGTCTACCAATAATACTACTCCACGGTCAGAAGTCGTGCGAATTACTCGCCCTGCTGCCTGTACAACCTTTTGTATGCCTGGATAAAGATATGCATACTCAAAGCCGGTACCAAAAGCAGACTCCATACGTACCTTAATTTGTTCATTGACTGGATTTAATTGCGGTAAGCCCAGTGTGGCTATAAAAGTACCGATGAGGTGCTCGCCAGGAAGATCCACACCTTCTGAGAAACTGCTTCCCAAAATAGCGAAAGCGATACCCTTTTCTGTAACCGTAAACCGCTTCATAAATTCATTTTTCTCTGCCTCATCCATATGTCGACACTGATTCCACGTTGAGATTTTAGGATAGCGTTCCTTAAATAAAAGTTGAATATTTTGCAAATAATCGAAGCTGCTAAAAAACGCCAGATAGTTCCCAGGCCGTTCTTCGAATTGTCGCGCCATGAGATCAACGATCGGCGATAGTGAATTTTCCCGATCCAGGTAACGAGTGGATATCCACCGTACAACTTGGACAGATAACTGTTCTGACCGAAATGGCGATAGCACATTAACCCGTGGAGTGTTTTGTGGCAGACCGAGCATGTCAACGTAGAACTTCCAGGGATTTAAGGTAGCGGAGAATAAAACTGACGAATGCAAAGCCGCAAAGCGCTGTTTGAGAAAATGAGCCGGAATGATATTCCTGATGCATAACTTACCGCAAAGAATTGATCGACGGCTTTCATCAATTGACTTGGTGATATCAAATATGGAATGTTCATTAAATGCTTCTGCTATTCGCAAAAAATGAATTGCGTCGAAATAAAACCTCTGCAATAGGGGATACATATTTGCAGGATTTACTCCTAGATAATCCGTGATTGCATCAGTTAGCTGTTGCAAGATTTTCAGAAATTTATCCGGAATCAATGCATACACTTGGTAGTTCAAATTCTGATTTTTGTGCATTGAGTTCCAGCTTCGATTGAGTCGAGCAGATGTTTTTTTTAGCTCCATGGGTGAAGACGCTTGAAGGGATTTTAAACTCTTCTGATCTAACTCGGCTGAATACATTTTTCGTGCCCGATCGATCATATTATGCGCTTCGTCGATAAGAACACTTACGCGCCATTGATTCGTCACTGTCATTGCGTGAAGCATCGCCTTGACGTCAAAATAGTAGTTATAGTCTCCTACCACTACATCAGACCACTGCACCAATTCTTGACTCAAATAGTATGGGCAAATTTGTTGGTCGAGCGCAATTTTTCGCACTGTCGCTTTATCAAAAATATTTGAGTCCAATATAGCGTTGCGTGCTCCCGGTAAACGATCATAAAAACCTTTGGCCAATGGGCAGGAGTCTCCATGACAAAGTTTATCAAGATGCTCACACGCTTTGTCACGTGCCACTAATTCCAGCACACGAAGCGACAATCCCGTTGTACTACATTTAATAAGTTCTAATGCATTCAGTGCCAATTGACGGCCTGAAGTTTTGGCTGTCAGATAAAAAATCTTGTCCAATTTCTCTGTAGGACTCGCTTTAAGTAGCGGAAATAATGTACCAACTGTCTTGCCTATGCCGGTAGGTGCCTGAGCCAACAAGCAGCATCCCGCCTTGGCCGATTTGTAGACTGCTTCTGCCAACTCACGTTGTCCAGTTCGAAAAACAACATGCGGAAATTGTATTGAACATAAACCTTGGTTATGCGCAGCGTGATGTCTCGTCTCTTGCTCCGCCCAAGCAAGGAATTGGCTGCATAATTCCTCAAAAAACTGTTTTAGCTCATCGACAGAGTAAATATCGGTTAGAACTGTTTCTGTCTGTTCATCAATATCGTAATAAACCAGAGCCACATTCATCTCGGATAAATCCAACTGCTGGCACAATAACCATCCATAGATCTTTGCCTGTGCCCAGTGCAGTTGTCGATGGTTGACGGGCATTGTATTGAGGTCACCCCGATAAGTTTTGATCTCTTCTAGCTGATTAAGAGCTGGGTCATAACCATCTGCACGTCCACGTACCAGTAACTGTTTATATTCGCCATTAACACTGATTTCTGCTTTATAAATTGAATTACGGCGAGAACGCACCACTGCATGCCCTATGATGCCTTCCTGTGCTGATGATGATGGTGTGAAGCGTAAATCAAGATCCCCACTTTTGGCTGCAAATTCGCATAGAGTACGAACGGCGACTGTGTAAGTCATTCGATAATATCCTCTGCTTCTTCCCACTGCACGTAACATACAGCGACCGGCATGTTATGCGTCAGGCAATAGTCAAGCCAGCGAATCTGATTGTCTTGCAACCTGTCACCAGGACCTTTTACTTCGATCATCCGATAACGTCTCTCTTGAGGCCAAAATTGGATAAGATCTGGGAATCCCGCACGGTTAGTATGAATATCAAAAAGAATACGTTTGAACCATTTCGCCATATGAATTGGTGGTATGCATGTCAAGGCATGCTCCAACAAAGTATTCGTTATTTTCCCCCATGTTATAAACGGTGACTGGATTCCCATCTTGGACTTAAAGTTTTCTCTGATGGTATTTTTATACTGCTGCGACTCGAGTTGCGCTAAACACTCCTGGAACTGTATAGCGCGTTTTTGATAGAAATCAGTGCTATATAAATCGGCAGGTCCAAAGTGGAAAGGATGAAAAAATGCCCCGGGGATCGCCATAAAAATTGCATCCCAACATAACAAACCGAAAAGAGAATTAATGAGGGTGTTTTCAACATTATGAACGAGCGTCCCACTGCTTTCTTGCTCTACATAGCTCCTAACGATCTCTTCGATAAGATACGAATCCAAAGATTTAAGCAGTTTCAGGTCGAACCTTGGTACGGACGGACGAAGCGGTGCTGAAAATTTTGGTTGGCCTAGCTTACGACGCAACCTAGGTAGGATTCGCATCAAATTCTGCACTTCCGTTTCACTTTCGGGCGCTGCTTCAGCGACTCTTACCAACTCCATTGCCGAGGTAAACTGCGCATCTTTCTCCAAAATACGAATGATGCGTAGGCGCGCACCCGGATAACCGCATCGATTATATATTCTAAGCGCATGGGTCCAGTCTTCGAGCTGCTCGTATCTCTGCGCGATCTGAAATAATAGCTTGTCGCGCCTTTTCTGCAACCAGTTGTTATTACAAGTAGCCGCATAAATATCTTTCTCGACATCTGCTAGCGGTTCCCCTCAATAAAAACGTTGTTGGCAGTCATGCAGGTATATATAGTCATCCACTTCATGACGAGTGTTAAAAGAACGTGAGGTTGGCGAAAAGACTACTTTTTCGTATATGAAGATATTAAGATCAGAGAGAACGAATTCCGACCACTCTTGGCGAAGGTTACCAAAAAACATGAGTCTAATTCGATCACACAGGGTGGTAATAATTATTTCATATAGAATGTCGGCTGAAACCGGATACCAAGCGGAAAAGGGCTTAATCTGCTTAAACTCTGCTTGAGCCCACTCTAATAATACTAACTTATTAGCTACTGCCTTATCGTGAGATAGTTCGAGGGAGTGCGCTATCTCTTTTTTCGTTAATACCGCGAATAGCTGTTTTATTGTGATCAGTGGGTCATACTCGACCCAACCCAGCTCGATAAGATATTTAATTGCTGTCTGCACATCGCTGATTTCTTCATAATTCAATTTGCTGGCACGGAACAAGCTCCCCTTGCGCATTACCATTCTGACAAAAAGCGCTCTGGATTCTGTAGGAAGAGCCGTAAAGTTCTCTATGAATTTGATCTCACTATGGTCCAATAAATCAAAGTACCGACCATGCACCCAAGCCAGAACAGTGTCGAAATGTTTGAGATAGTAAAAAGGATTGTCAAGTGTGTTGTTCATTTTGTTGGCCAAGTGAACTTTATTTGTACGTCAGATAAACCCTTAGCATTAATCTTAACTATTCTGTCGTAGTGGAATTATCTTCTTAAAATTTAAACCATCTCACATTGTCCATATAGAACCTAATAGAGCTATTTAATTAAGTATAAATTGTGTTCAAACTCACACAATCAACTGGATAATACTGGCAATAAAAAAGATTTATTGTTGTAAACATATTTTGCGAGTCATGATCAGAACTTTAAAGATGCGCGCGTGACATTTATGCTGGCTTCACCACTTGTTGGCCAACCCCCGCTTGACCAACAAAGTCACGAACATGATTTTAAAATCGATCATTCTAAATATTTAATAATATTCCGATAGATCAGAATAATTCGGCTAACACTGCTAAATTATCAGAAATTAAAGTGAAAGGTTTTTTTGATTTAGTGTTCTCTCCCAATGGTCATTATCCATTATAGGACGAGGGTCAGCTCATTGCCATGGGTGGAGACTACCAGTAGGTGTAAATGGAACTCGTTGTGCGATTTAATTATTGAAGGGCGCGCTCAATAACCAACTGCAACACCATAGAGAGGTTAAGGTGTTGCGATGGAGAAATCAGAAAGGCATTACACGCATTTGAATGCCGAAGAACGGGCGATGATTATGCTGATGAGGCAAGAG
>JBDSEJ010000374.1:0-3656 GCA_039920105.1 Candidatus Nitrotoga sp.
TTCTATTTTTGTTACAGCTTCCTGGTATTTAAAATCGGAACGTTATCCAGCTCAGGAACTCTCCCGTATGATCGGCAAGAGAAAATTAATTAGCATTTTCATAGCCTGTAATGAAGTTTTCGCGGTATCAAGGATGGCACCGCGAAAGTATTTAATGGGCGACCTGTCCAAAATGTCCGCTGTTGAAATCCTTGATGGCCTGAGTAATCTCATCTTGAGTATTCATTACAAAAGGACCTTGACCAACAATTGGTTCATCAATAGGCTCACCGCTTAACACCAATATAACTGATTCATTATTGGATTCAATAGTGAAGCTGCTGCCATCGCGATCCAACAACACCATCTGAGCCTCCCGGGCAATAGTATCGCCGCCAACCTGAACCGTTCCATGCAGCACGATTATTGCGGTGTTCCAACCTTCGACGGCCGGGAGTTCGACACTTGCTCCTGAACGCAAGCTTATATCCCATACGTTCATGGGTGTAAATGTGTGCGCCGGCCCTTTTTTCCCTGCGTAATTTCCCGCAATAACCCGCACAGTGCCACTTTGGTCAGTCAGGGCTATGGATGGAATGTCTGCATTTTGTATGCCCTGATATCCCGGCACGACCATCTTGTCTTTGGCAGGCAAGTTGACCCAGAGTTGCACCATATCCAGCGTTCCGCCTACGCGGGTAAACATTTCGGAATGAAATTCTTCATGCAGGATTCCGGAACCCGCTGTCATCCACTGGACATCGCCTGGCCCTATTACACCGCTTTTCCCGGTCGAGTCGCGATGTGCAACCTCTCCTTTATAAACGATTGTGACCGTCTCAAACCCCCTGTGTGGATGCTGTCCCACTCCTCTGGGCTTGGCGGCAGGTGAAAAATCAGCGGGTCCTGCCCGGTCAAGCAACAGGAAAGGACTCATTGTCTTACCATGGCTGTTATATGAAAACAACGAGCGAACCGGGAAGCCATCCCCAACCCAGTGTTGCGATGGGGCGCTGTACACGCCGATAATTTTTTTCATGGCAATCTCCTTATAACTGCAGAAATTCGAAATAGCGAAGAAGGTAGGTGATGCAACAGTGAACTCTGTAATAACTTAAAGTAGTTAGCAATTACGGTTTGTAAATTGCATGGATACTGGCTCATCCAACTACAAACCAAACATTAGTAAATTTTTCTTATAAATTTATCCCTGGCTTATTTATCCTTGCCATCGATTGACAATGAACCACTACCCAGGGCCGCCAATAAAAATAGTCCCCCTGCAATGCTGATGTTTTTCATAAACATTTGGTTCTGCACAAAAACTTGATCCGACGCTACTGCCCAGAAATTGTGGAAAACAAATGCCGTCATCAAAGTAAATCCTCCAAGCAAGAAGGCCGCAATTCGGGCTTTGTATCCAACAATAATGGCTATGCCTCCACCGATTTCTAAAATAATTGTTAGTACAGCAAGCACGCTGGCAAATGGCAATCCTTTTGACGCTATATAAGGAACGACTCCTTCAAAACCTGAAATTTTTGAAAATCCTGCCATTACAAACATGGTTGCCAACAATATTCTTGCTGCCAGTGCTAAGGGATTGGATAGTTGGTTCATTTTATTTCCTTTCTAGGGTGGGTAATTTAAAAAATACTTCTTAACTTCTCCAAAGATCCGGATATTTCATCCAGCTCTTCAGCCGTTAACTTACTAAATGCCTGGTTTAAATAATCGACGTGTTCCGGAAATATTTTTTCAAATAGTTGCTGTCCCTCCTCAGTCAGTCCAATCAACTGACTACGAGCATCTTCTTTGTTAATTTCTCTTTTAATAACGCCTTTTCCCTCGAGTCGCTCCAGAACACCAGTCAATGTTCCTTTAGTGACCAAAGTTTTTTCGCCAAGCACTTTGCATGTCATAGGCGGTTGGTTACCAAGACTTGCAATAATGTCGAATTGGGTCATCGTAAAACCAATGTCTTTTATATGCCTGGCTGAATACTGTTCAAAAGATTGATATGTCAGGACCAGTTTCCGCAATGTTGAAAATCCTTTCATTTGCACCTCATTTAGTTCGTGTTAGTTCTATGTTAGTACTAACATGGACTAAATGCAAGCGAATTAATTCAAGGTATTGATGGAAGCGTTAAACCCTATAATTCATGGTCAGCGGGACAAGCTTTGAGAGAAAGCAGCAAGGAAGGCGAGAGGTAAATTGATTGAGTTGATTGAACAAAGCCTTAATCCGCGGCCCGCTTGGCCGCATTTTGCTGGCACAGAACTAAATCGCTGGAGCCAGAGTTGTTGTGGTTTACAGCGATATCGCTTCAGTAGCAGTAAACACGCCTTCATCACTCTCACCCCTTGGCAGGTTTGCGGCAAAGGCACTTAGTTCAATTTTGAACAGGTAACTGGAAATAGACGACCAAAACACATTAAAAAGACTACTTATGCCTTACAGTGGCCAAATGCGCGCTTCTGTTGCCCACAACACTTGCATCAAAGTAACTCGGAGACATGTTAGTAACGATTGCAGTTTATATTCTTCGTAGACCTCGAAGTCCTGTTTCTCTGCTTTAATAGCAATATGGCTATGGTTGTTTTTAAAAAATAAAGGTACCCCAATTAAAATGACTACAAAAATACTAATCTGGATGGTAGCTGGCTTGTTGTTGGGTAGCGCGATCAATATCTTTGCCAATGATGTGGCGTTTGTTCAGGATTATTTCGTCAATGGTTTATTTCATGTGCTAGGCGTGACATTTATTAATTTATTGAGAATGCTAGTGGTGCCGTTGGTTACTTTTTCGTTGATTTGTGGGGTATGTGGCATTGGTGATCTTAAAAAACTGGGACGGGTTGGTTTAAAGGCATTTTTATTGTTTATGTTTACTACGGCTTTAGCCGTTTCCTTGGCTATTTTTGTGGCGACGATTGTTGCGCCGGGAAAAGATTTTGATTTAACAAATGCCGCACAAACGACATTTGAAGCACCCAAAGCCTTGCCACTTGCACAAGTTTTCATTGACTTGGTGCCAAGTAATCCAGTGACTGCTTATGCAGAAGGCAATATGCTGCAAATTATTTTCTTCACGATTCTATTTTCTGTTTGTGTATTGATGATAGGGGAAAGAGGGCGCCCCATTGCAGATGGTGCAGAGAGATTAAATGAAGTAATGATGAAGCTTGTTACGGTTGTGATGTCGGTTGCGCCCTATGGGGTGTTTGCATTAATGGCAAAGACTTTCTCGGTACAGGGGCTAGCGTTAATTCTGCCGATGCTGAGCTATTTCGGCGTGGTGATTTTAGTGTTGCTACTGCATGTGACGGGCACATTGATGTTGTTGTTAAAGTTTGCGGGTCGTGTCAGTCCCACCATGTTTCTGAAGAAAATGCGTGCGGTGCAAATATTCGCATTCAGTACCTCCAGCTCAAACGCGACCATTCCTGTCACGTTAAAATCAGTAGAAAAGCGACTGGGCGTTGATAATTCTACGGCGTCCTTCGTGGTACCGTTAGGTGCCACTATTAATATGGATGGCACGGCTATCATGCAAGGTGTTGCTACTGTATTTGTTGCCAATGTCTTTGGCATAGAACTGGGCCTGACGGGTTATATTACAGTAGTCGGCATGGCTGTCTTGGCCTCGATAGGAACAGCAGGTGTTCCGGGTG
>JBDSEJ010000375.1:0-2167 GCA_039920105.1 Candidatus Nitrotoga sp.
TACACTGCCGGCATGCAGTTCAATGTGGCAGCTGATAGCAGTTTTGAAATTCATGCACAGGATGAGGTGAATTACGTTTGCAGTTTTGGTTAGCAAAATGGTTCCACTTGTAGCGCCCCCTCTCCAAGCATTTCCTCCGTCTGAAAAAGAAGGTTTAGTAGATAACAATTAAGGAAAACTGCAATGCCATCATTCGATATCGTATCCGAAGTGGATAAAACGGAAGTTAAAAATGCAGTCGATCAGACCAATAAAGAAGTCGGTACGCGCTTTGATTTCAAGGGTTCTGACGCACGCGTGGAACAGGCAGAGTTAGTACTCACCGTACATGCTGACAATGAATTTCAGCTGAGCCAGGTGCAGGATATTCTTAATGCCAAACTTACCAAGAGAAGCGTGGATATCAAGTGCCTGGAGATTAGCGATAAGATTGAAAAGGTCAGCGGTAACAAAATTAAACGGACCTGCACCGTAAAGGTGGGAGTGGAAATTGATCTGGCGAAAAAAATCGTAAAATTCGTCAAGGACAGTAAAATGAAAGTACAGGCCAGCATCCAAGGCGACACGGTACGCATAACTGGCGGTAAGCGCGACGATCTGCAAGCTGCCATCCAGTTGATACGCACTTCCATCACTGACTTTCCGCTGCAATACCAAAACTTTCGCGACTGAAAAGTTATTACTGCGAATTTAAACTTTTCTTCACATTCTAGACGAGAATTTTCTTAAAACACAATCATTACAAATAATTCATTCAGCTTTAGCATTAAACTTGAAACGGCATACGTTACCGCCTTTAGCCATACACTCTTCGTGATTAACCGTACTATCTGTAAAGGTCGATAACAACGCCAGATCAAACTGGCAGATCTCCGGATTCTTCATGGCGAGATTGTGAAAAATGCAGTTATCAGCTTCAATTGTCGGCGCATCGCCATTAACACTGAAGTTACTCGTGTTATAACCCAGATCCTCCATCACATTAGAAAGCTTTTCCACCTTTTGCTCGCGCGTTTTGAGCATTGAATTTTGGTTGAGTAATTGTTGAGCAACGTTTACTCCCATGGTATTCAATTTTTCCCTCAACCCTGCTACCCCCGACTCTTGGGCGATTGATTCAACCATTAGCTGAGCAAACCAGGAGTAATTACGCGGAAAGAGCTCCTTGCCTTCATCGCTAAGTACATAAAGCTGTTCTGGACGCCCCCCAGAAGGGCGGCTTACCCCTTGGGTGACTATCCCGCTGTTCTCCAATGCGGCTATATGCTGGCGAACGGCATTCCGGGTGATTTTTAAATATTCAGAAAGCTCTTCTAAAGTTAAACCGCCTTTCTGCTTTAGCAGAAGCTTTAAAAGCTCTTGTTGACGACTCCCAAATAATTCAAGCATTCAGTACTCCTTTGGTACATTCGCCCCCTTCAAAGGAGACTTTATGTATTCTACTCCAGAGCATATTTAGGGCCAATTAGATTTGCCTTAAATGGAATAACCCTTACACATTTGACCTTACAATAATATGGACTGGACAGCTTGGAACGCTGATCCAGTCCAAAACCGAATATCCTAAACGATGATTAGTAAATTATTGAGGCGCTTCCGGATGCGAGCTAACTAACCCTAACCGATAACTACTCTTTAAATGCTATTTAACAACTACTCGCCCACGCATGCTGGGATGAAAATCACATGAATAATCCTGCACACCTACTGATTCAAATGACACTTCGTGTTGTTCGCCACCTTTTATGATGGCAGAAGGAATAAAGTGAGCTTTTTTATCGGGTGTCACAGTATGCGGAACTTCATCCTTATTAATAAAGATTATGCTCTGCCCACGTTTTATCACTATCTCATCGGGTTGAAATTGGAAGGCATCAATCGTGACCGTGATGGGTGCCTCGCTAGCATGATGCTTCTTACTTGGATCATTTGGAGCGGCTGACACCGCCATTGAAATAAATGCCAGCCCCAAATATGCCCACGCAAGTAACACAAGGGATATTTTCAAAGTGCGCGTCATGCTGATTAGACGGGCAGTATCCAATGACTGCGAGTTTCTTTACTCAGTTGCGCTGCCGTGACGGCATGAATCGTCGGATCAAGTGTGCCAAACACCGCGCGAATTGCAGCTGCATGCGCTGATTCATCAGGCAAGATAGTTAATCCG
>JBDSEJ010000376.1:0-4597 GCA_039920105.1 Candidatus Nitrotoga sp.
CACCTGTTGCATTTTTAAAATAGGTCATCAGCAAATAGTACGATTTGCCCTTCGCATGTAGGCTGGAATCCAGATGTTTTAATCAATCTATTTGATGCCGCCACTTTTGCATGCCGTTGCTAAAGCAGTCATTATGAGCGGTGGTTTATTTATAACAGTCGCTATGATTCAAGATAGTAAGTACGGGTTAGTAGTCCAATAAAGTTTAGGAGAATTTTATGAAGGCGGAACCAAAAAAACCAATTAAAAGAATTTTAAATGCCCGGCGAGACACGTTGGATTTTCGGGACCAGATGTACATTCCCACGCTGATCGAAGTACCAACTCATGTCCCTGTCGAAGAATTTATTTCTTACAAGGTACCAGTTTTGGATCAAGGCACTGAGGGGGCTTGTACTGGTTTTGGGCTTGCCACGGTCGCAAATTATCTGTTGCGTCGGCGAAAAATAGTACCCAATACTGTTGATGTAAGCCCCAGGATGCTCTATGAGTTGGCCCGTCGATACGACGAGTGGCCGGGTGAGGATTATTCAGGATCAAGCGCCCGGGGTGCCATGAAGGGATGGAACAAACACGGCGTCTGTGCTGAATCGGATTGGCCATATGAATTGTCGAGTAAACACAAGCGGGGATTAACTGATGAGCGAACTTCCGCCGCAAAGTACCGCCCGTTAGGCGCTTATTTCCGTGTCAATCATCAAGACTTGATTGCTATGCATGCTGCGATCTCCGAAGTGGGAGCACTCTTCGCAACGGCAACAGTTCATGACGGTTGGAATAACGTTAAGCAGAACGGGATTATCGTCCAGTCGGCTAATATCCTGGGGGGGCACGCATTTGCAATCGTCGCTTATGACTCAGAGGGCTTTTGGATACAGAATTCCTGGAGTACAAGATGGGGGAATGGAGGACTGGCACGTATAAGTTACGATGACTGGCTCGATAATGGCACTGATGTTTGGGTCGCGCGTTTAGGCGCGCCAGTCAATCTGATGCGATCAATGTCAATTGCAGTCGCTCATGCATCAGTGTCGGGACAGTCGAATGCTTATTCTTATGCAGACCTGCGTCCCCATCTGATCAGTATAGGCAACAACGGCAAGCTTAAGGCCGGTGGCGACTATGGCTCAACCCCGGCTGAGGTGGCACAAATATTTGAAGATGACTTTCCGCGTTTGATGAAGGGGGTCAAGAAGAAACGTTTGCTGCTCTATGCACATGGGGGCTTGGTTAGTGAAAAAGCGGCAGTACAGCGCGTCGCAGAATATCGACCCGCACTGCTTGAAGCAGGAGTCTACCCAATTGCTTTTATCTGGAATAGTGACTATTGGACGACACTTACGAATATCCTTCAGGACTCAGTCCGTCGCCGTCGGCCCGAGGGTATTTTGGATGCGACTAAAGATTTCATGCTGGATCGCTTGGATGACGCGCTCGAACCGTTGGCGCGGGTTCTCACGGGTAAGGCATCCTGGGGCGAGATGAAAGAAAACGCTCTTGCCTCAAGTCAGTCTGATGGAGGGGTGCGCTTGGTATTGGATAATATTGTCAAATTGATGAAAAGTGAGCCTGACCTGGAGATTCATATTGTTGGCCATAGCGCTGGCTCTATTTTGCATGCTCCATTAATTCAGTTGATGACGGGCAAGGGAAAGTTGACATCAGGACCAATGAAAGGAGAGAAAGGCTACAACATGACAATTGCCTCATGCACTTTATGGGCACCAGCTTGTACTGTCGATCTTTTCAAAGAGGCATATCTTCCTGCGATTAAATCCACACAGCTTGAAAAGTTTGCGTTGTTCGCATTGAGCGACAAAGCAGAGCAAGATGATAATTGTGCTCGTATTTACAACAAATCACTTCTCTATCTAGTCTCTAACGCATTTGAGGACAAACAACGTATTCCACTTTTTCGTGAAGGTGTACCCATCCTTGGTATGGAACACTTCATTCAGCAAGACAAAGACCTCAAATCGCTCTTCGATACAAAGAAAGCCGATTTGGTAATTTCGCCGAACAGCGAGCCGATGGGATCTATTGGTGCTTCAAAGGCTAGTCATCATGGTGACTTTGATGATGACCAGAATACGGTGATGGCTACTTTTGCTCGAATTTCACCTGCCACCCTACCTAAGATAAAGAGCGCAACAACTAAGCCAGAATTGATTCAAGAACAGATAAATTTTCAAGCCTCGAAATCGTCACTACGAGAAAAAAGAATGAACATTGATGCCCAAACAATTAAGATTCAATAATCTTCAAATTATTCGTGATAGGTATGAATCTGAACGATTATTTTAGAGAGGCGAAACAAAGAAGCGAAAACGAAATATAGCGTTATTGAAGCTTTTTTTACGGAAAATTAAGCAATGGACGAACTAATGAGCTGTATTTATATTCATTAGTTCTCATTCATATTTAAGAGCGCTTAAGCTAAATTATGTGGATAAAAAGTAGGAAAGTTGCAGTCACGTGTTGCGCTAAGTTCCAGCAATGTAACCATCTGCCAGTCTAGTCTGAAATTCTAAATAGATAGCCAGTTGTATTGCTTTTGCTCGGTGACAACATATATCTCGATCATTATCACCATTCAAACTCTGTGGAATTGCATGAGGAGCGGCAGAAGTTATAAGCCGCTCAATTCGCCAAGTCGATCTATGCAGCATTCCTTTCAGATATTCATGCATGCAATGCTACTTTGCTTACCATTTACGATGACCATTGCTCAATCAAGGTTACATCGCCTGCCGCGTCCATGTACCTCGTGTCTACCAATTTTTTTAAGAATTCTGCCTGCTGCGGACGTCAGAAGGCCTCAATTCCAGTCTGCTTGAAATAAACCAATCGTTTGAAGTTATAGCTGGCGCCATCATGATCATGGCAAAGTTCGCCCGTGTCTGATCGATAGTGCGAATCAGTTTGCCGCCCATCTGTTTAAAGCAGGCAAAGATGTGCTTCGCAGAAACTGAACCAGGTTCGGCCAAGTTCATAAAATTTAGGCCGGAAAGTTTGAAAACTCCCAGTTTTTAAAGGTGGCCATTATGAAATGTTGACACGGATATTTTGCAATCCTAAAGATTAGCAAAAGCAGTTCGATATAAATCTGAACTTGGCCCTTAATACATGAGCCATCGACCGGAGGTTCTCTCTAGTTCGAACATTAAGTAAGCCGTTACACCTTCTTCAAGGACAACGCAATGAATGCTTATCTGTATCGTTGTCTTGTAAGGCTTGCAGTAGCAGGGATCGTATTCCTTACCTTAAGCGTGGGACTAACAGCGATAGCATACGCAGCACAGAGCGTAACGCTCGCGAGCGCCGAGCCAGAACAGATATTGATTGACCAGACATCCACCGTGCGCTTCTCGGCCGAGATAAGCAATCCAAATTTAATTGCTGGTAGTGTCAATTTGCTGCGCGTGGAATTACCAAACACCAACCCAACTATTGTTGGCGTTCTACATGATGACGGTCTAAAAGGCGATGCAATCGCCGGCGACGGACGTTATTCGATCGAAGTTACGCTTAACGAGACTGCCACCAAACAATTGGTATATCGCATTTCGGCGGATTTTAAGGGTCGCTCGCAGCGGGTTGAATCAACGGATATCGTAGTCAATGTCCTCGCCAATCGCACTCCGATCGCCATAGGCGGGCTCAGTCAGGCCGTCCCTGCCGGCAGTGAGGTGACGCTGGATGGGCGACAGAGCTTTGACCTGGACGGCGATCTGATTTCTTTTACCTGGACTCTTGCCAGTGTGCCATCGGGTAGCAGCGCGAGCTTAAATAGCGCAATTTTAGTCAAGCCCGTATTTACTGCGGATGTCGCCGGTACTTACGTGGCAAACCTCATTGTCAATGACGGTACTGACAGCAGTGTCATCAGCTCGGTTACGATTCAGGCATACTCGGGCAACACGCCGCCCCGTGCGGTTATTAGTGGCAATCTCGAACTGCCGTTAGGTGCTAAGCCTTCTGCTGTCGCGGCATTAAATGGAGCATCGAGCGTTGATCCAGAAGGCAATCCGCTTAGTTATTTGTGGCGGATAGTGAGTAAACCGGTCTTATCGACCAAAGCGGTCATGCAGCCGCATAATGATAGCAATACTAAGCTGACGGTGAATAAACCAGGCAGCTATATAGTGGAACTGATTGTGAAAGATGGTTCACTCGTCAGTGCACCTGCGCAGGCGACGGTAACGTTTTATACGCCCAATACACCTCCGAGAATAAACGCAGGCGTAGACCAAACGGTCATTTCAGGGACGCTCGTACTTTTGAGCGGGATAGCGACTGACGAAGACGACAGGGATGGCATTGCCCGGCTCGGCTGGACATTCATTTCACGCCCGTCTGGCAGTGTCGCTACACTGCAAAATTTCACCACCAACACCCCGTCCTTTGTAGCAGACGTGGCCGGCGATTATTTGCTAGAACTAGAAGCGACTGATAGCCACGGTGCGTTAAGTCGCTCCCGCTTGCTAGTGCGCGCAAACGGGCTGAGCGACAGTGATGGTGACGGTGTGCCCGATACGCTCGATCGCTGCCCTGCCACTCCTGCTAATACGCGCGTTGATGCTAACGGATGTTCAGT
>JBDSEJ010000377.1:0-2457 GCA_039920105.1 Candidatus Nitrotoga sp.
CGAATGTCGGGGGTTCGAACCCCTCAGCACCCACCAGCTGTTTAGTTATTGGAGTGGTAGTTCAGTTGGTTAGAATACCGGCCTGTCACGCCGGGGGTCGCGGGTTCGAGTCCCGTCCACTCCGCCAAATTAAGGCGAACGAAAGTTCGCCTTTATTCATTTTTTTGTAAATAAACTTTAATCGGGCGGTTATTATGTTTGATTTCGTTCATGGGAACAGGCGATTTGTCCAAGCCGTTTTGTTGCTCATCATTCTTACGTTTGCATTTTGGGGTGTGGACTCTTACAACAAGTCCTCTCAAAGTGAGGCTTTAGCTACAGTGAACGGTGAAAAAATTAGCCAAGAGGAGTTCGATCAAGCTGTGCGCCAGCAATCAGACAGAATGCGTAAAATGATGGGTAGTAACTATGATCAAGCAATGTTTGATAAGCCCGAAATAAAGCGCTCGATTCTGGACAGTTTGGTTAGCCAGCGTTTGTTGATGTCACAGGCGCGTTCAATTGGTCTAACTGTAGGTGAGAAATATTTGGCTCAGAATATTGCCGGTATTGAGGCTTTTCAGAAAGATGAGAAATTCGACAAGCAGGTTTACGAATCAGTATTGCGCCGTGAAAAAATGTCGCCGGTGGCATTTGAATCAACCGTAGCACGAGAGTTGTATATGCACCAGCTAATTGATGCATATATGCAGAATGGTTATGCATCCAGTATCACTGCAGATAATTTGATACGCCTGAATGAGCAGCAACGTGTTGTTGCTGTGGCAAAATTTCCTTTTGAATCATATTTAAAACAAGCAAAAGTAGATGAAGCTGCGGTACAAGCTTATTATGATGCGAATTTAAAGGAGTTTCAGACAGACGAGCAGGTTAGGGTGGAGTATGTGACATTTTCAGCAGATGCATTGCAATCACAAGTGACAGTGAATGAGGCTGATATTAAAAAGTATTACGAAGAGCATAAGAATGAATTTGGTTCGCCTGAACAGCGTCAGGCTGCGCATATCCTTATAGCAATGACCCCGCAGGCAACCGATGCAGATAAACTTGCTGCCAAAACTGAGGCAGAGAAGGTACTAAAGCAGGTTCAGAAATCACCGGAAAAATTCGCAGAGCTAGCTAAACAATATTCGCAGGATCCTGGCTCCGCTTCTAATGGAGGCGATCTTGGCCAGTTTGGTCCAGGGATGATGGTCAAGCCGTTTGAAGATGCTGTATACAATCTTAAGGTAGGTGAAATTAGCAGTTTGGTTCAAACCGATTTTGGCTTTCATATTATAAAAGTGCTGGCGGTGAATCCTGCTAAAACACTTCCACTTAACGAGGTTAATAGTGCTATTTCGCAAAGGTTGAAACTACAAGAGGCAAATGATATGTTTGCCGAGCTGGCAGACAAATTTAGTAATACTGTGTATGAGCAGAGTGATACGCTTAAGCCAGCTTCAGAGCTAATAAAAATGCCACTACAGCAAAGCGATTGGTTGAACAAAAAACAGGCTGGAGCAATGCCTTGGACGGATAAAGCATTACAAGCCGTATTTTCTGAAGATGTAACGAAAAAGAAGCGAAATAGTCCCGCCATTGAGATTGCACCCAATACCTTGTTCTCGGCAAGACTGCTGGAGTATAAGCCTGTCAGCACACGCTCGTTGAAGGAAGTGAATGATAGTATCCGTAAAAAATTACTGCGTAAGCAAGCTTTAGAGCTTGCAGTTAAACAGGGTCAGCTGGTTTTGGCTCAGCTGCAACGTGGTGAGAAAGTTAATATAGAATGGACAATGCCGGCTACCATTACTCGCGAAAATCATGGTGAGCTTGATAATAATCTAGCGCGTGTAGTATTCCAATCAAACGTGGCGACTCTTCCGGCATATGTGGGTGTCGAAAATGCACAGAATGGCTATGAATTGGTTCGTGTGGATGCAGTAAAAGAAGTTATTACCATTGACGAAAATAAGCGTGCAAGTTATATGCAGCAATTGCGCCAAATTACTGGTGAGGAAATGTTCCAGGCATATCTTGCTGATGCAAAAAAACACGCTGACATCACAATGAAATCTTTTGCTGCAGATGAAAATAAGTAATCCATTTCCACAACGTACTAAGTAAATTTTTAGTAGAGTCTTATGGCAATGGTTGGCAAAGGCAGCTGCGGCATAGGGTCTTTATAGATATTTATTTAGAGAGTTAAAGTTTTCTCCAATTCGACGCTTGAGTCTAAGCTGGCTTGCTTGACCAAACATTGATGCTTCTACTAAGTACACCGCCATGTCGTTGGTTTGAGGAGATATGATAGTGACAGCTGAGCTTTTCCTATCTCTGCATTGAGCACGCGAGTTAGTGTCGCATTTATCCTTGTCGATAAATCAATCCGTGAACTGACTCCATCTACACTTTGAACTAACAGCTATCTCGGTGGGTCTCCGATCCGACCGTCTCATATCAGGCCTTCCAATT
>JBDSEJ010000378.1:0-1628 GCA_039920105.1 Candidatus Nitrotoga sp.
TAGTGAATCGGTGTATCGCCGGATGGATGCCGAGCGTAAACGCGTTGCCAATGAGCTACGTGCAACCGGTAATGCCGAAAGTGAAAAAATTCGTGCCAATGCTGACCGGCAACGCGAGGTAACTCTCGCCGATGCGTACCGTGATGCGCAAAAAATAAAAGGGGATGGAGACGCTAAATCAACTGCGATTTATGCTGATGCGTTTGGGCGCAATGCAGAGTTTTATGCATTTTATCGCAGCATGGATGCATACAAGCAGAGCTTCAAGAACAAAAGCGATGTCATGGTTATGGATCCCAGCTCCGCATTCTTTAAGTATCTCAAAAGTTCCAGTAAGACGGGTAAATAATTAGAGGTTTGCAATATGCTGACTTATTGGTTTCTCGGGTTGGCATTGATGCTAGTTATTGAAGGTATTATGCCGTTTCTATTTCCCACCATATGGCGCGATGCGCTTAGCAAACTGGTGCTGTTTTCCGATAGACAAATCCGTTTCTTAGGCATCACTGCCATGCTGTCTGGGCTGCTGTTATTGTATTGGGTGAAATAATGCCGAATTCAAACTGGCTATTGCCAGAATACATTCAAGATATGTTGCCAGAAGAGGCATGGCGTATCGAGCGCATGCGCGCCAGTGTGCTTGAATTGCTGCGCCTATCCGGTTATCAATTAGTAGCGCCGCCGCTCTTGGAATACGCCGAGTCTCTGCAGATCATTGGCAACCATGATATGGATTTGCGTACGTTTAAGCTGGTCGACCAAATGAGTGGACGTACCCTGGCGTTGCGCGCCGACATCACGCCACAGGTTGCACGCATTGATGCCCATTTGCTCAATCGCAAAGGCATAACACGACTGTGTTATGCCGGAAGCGTGCTGCACACTCAGCCTGCAGGTTTAATGCGCACGCGCGAATTATTACAGATTGGTGCAGAACTGTATGGCCACAGCGGTTTGGAAAGTGATCTGGAGGTGCAGCGATTAATGCTTGAGGCTTTGACTTTACTCGGTGTCAAAGGGGTGCATCTTGATCTTGGCCATGTTGCGCTATTTCGCGCACTGATCAATCGCGCTGGTATCCCCAAAAAACTTGAAGTGAAGTTATCTCATGCATTACAAGGCAAAAACGTGCCTGCATTACACCCATTAGTAGCTGATTTAATGCCAGAAGTTAAAGATGCACTTTTGACTCTGCCTAAATTGTACGGTGGAATAGAGGTGATTGCACAAGCCCGTGCGGCATTACCGAATTATCCAGAGGTAACGGCAGCACTGGATGAACTGGAAAAAGCTGCGGATCATCTACAACCCCTGGCACATAGCATTGGCATCGATCTCGCCGAACTGCGAGGTTATCACTACCACAGTGGCATGGTATTTGCTGCTTATCATGCAGGCAGCCACGATGCAATTGCTTTGGGCGGACGTTATGATGACGTGGGCAAAAGCTTCGGCCGTGCCCGTCCCGCCACCGGCTTTAGCATGGATTTGCGACAACTCTATAATTTGCTGACGCAACAAGCACAATCTATGAGTATATTGGCACCACATCGCGATGATGCAGAACTATATAAAAAAATTGCACAGCTGCGCGCAACTGGGCACTCAGTAATAGTCGATTTTCTGGG
>JBDSEJ010000379.1:0-3204 GCA_039920105.1 Candidatus Nitrotoga sp.
CCCAATACAGCGACCTTACGTATAATAAAATTCTTAGGCATATTTTATTTCCATAAATCAAAAAAAGGCATGCGCCTTCCCTTCACGCCCGTGCTTTAAAAGATACCTGACTCAACAATCTATCTCATGTTCAGTAAATAATGTATTCATTCGTCAAGTGGCACAATACGCGGCCTGCGGTTTTCTCCCACCGCCACATAGGTCAACACGGCCTCGGTTACTTTGGTATAGACCGGCTTAACCGGATCGCGCTGCACAAATACCTCGACCTTGACCGTAAGAGAGGTTCGCCCTACCTTCACAATTTCAGCATAAAAGCTCACCACGTCGCCCATGAACAAGGGCTGCTTGAACACAAATGAATTCACCGCCACCGTCACTACTCGTCCGCGCGCACGAATAAGAGCGGGAATGCTTCCGGCAATATCGACTTGCCCCATCAACCAGCCGCCAAACACATCACCAGTGTAATTACAGTCGGATGGCATGGCCACCATACGGAGTGTAGGCTCACGGTGAGGCAAGAGGGTCGATGCTGGCTCATCCATATTCAATGCTTTTGATAAAGCTGTTCAATTTCTTTAGCAAAGCGCTCCACTACAGACTTACGTTTAATCTTCAGGGTGGGCGTAAGCAGTCCGTTATCAACACTCCACGGCTCGGTCAATATCAATATCCGATGTACCTTGGCATAACCCGGGAACTCCTTTATCTGGTCTGCAATGCGCTGCAATACCTGCTGCTCGATGCGGGGATCAGGCGGCATGTCCGCACTCACCCCGACCGCTTGCGCGAATTGTGCCCAGCGTTCCGGATTTACTACTGCCAGCACAACCAAAGAGGGGTGCCCCTCGCCATGAACCATCACCAGATCGAACAATCGGTCACGCAGAATGGCCTGCTCCATGTCCGCCGGAGAAATTTTTTCACCATTGGACATCACGATAATTTCCTTCAAACGCCCCGTGATGGAGATATGTCCTGACTCGCTAATGGAAGCAACATCGCCAGTTTTTAGCCAACCATCCGCATCTATTATGTTGCTTGTTGCTTCGGCATTATTCCAATAACCTAACATCACGATCTGTCCTTTAACCAACAACCCGCTCTGTTCGTTGATACGCACTTCCACACCCGGCAGGGGTAAACCGACACTGGATGGTAAATTGTTATTCAAGCGATTAGCGCAAACAATCGGGCTGGTCTCGGTCAGGCCATAGCCTTGCAATATAGGCAAGCCAAGTGCAATAAACACGCGTGAGATATCCGGCTGCAATGCGGCTCCACCACACAAAGTCAAGCGGAGCCGCCCACCTAAACGGGCCATAACCTTGCTTGCAACAAGATGCTCAAGCAGCGGCCATAGCAATAAGGATGGATGCCAGCCAGCACGTCCCTGTTCATGCTCAAAACGGCGCCAACCCACATTGACCGCCAAAGCGAATAGCTTGCGCCGCAACAGCGACGCATCTTCCAGCTTGGCGCTAATTGCCCCGTAGACACGTTCAAAAATGCGAGGCACAGAAACCAAAACAGTTGGGCGAATGATTTGTAAATCCTCCGACAACAGCTGGACAGAACGCGCATATGCCACCGTGACACCGGCCATTACGCAGATGTAATAACCCACCGTACGTTCGAAGGCGTGAGAAAGCGGCAAAAAAGACAGCATGGTGTCCGTTCCGGTAACGGGGCAGGTCAGCAAGGCCGCATGGGCGTCAAACAAAATATTGCGGTGCGACAGCATCACTCCCTT
Organism: Candidatus Nitrotoga sp.; assembly: GCA_039920105.1. Classification (GTDB taxonomy): domain Bacteria; phylum Pseudomonadota; class Gammaproteobacteria; order Burkholderiales; family Gallionellaceae; genus Nitrotoga. The sequence goes on from JBDSEJ010000379.1 coordinate 1,757, forward strand.
GGGACGGCCAGTAGTACCAGAGGTGTACATGATCGTGGCCAGCGCATCACTCTCGCGCCCGCTTTCCTCGACCAGAACAGCATGCGCGGGCAGCCAATCATCCACGCATATCAAGCAAGCTTCATCTTGTCCGACTATCCTGTCCAGGCTGATCATACGCTGCATACAGGGAAGCTGGGCGCTCACGCTGCGCAACTCTTGCCATTGTTCTGCGTTCTCGAACAGCAGCACCTTCACGCCCGCATCTTTAATAATATAGGCCACGCTATCCTGCCTGTCCTCAGTGTATAGCGGCACCACAACAAGGCCGAGCGATAACGCCGCCTGATCGAACAATACCCATTGCGGACAGTTGCGCAACATGATTGCGACGCGATCACCCACTGCCAATCCCTCACGCATCAGCGCCGCCTGCCAGCGCGCCGTTTGTTCGCGCGCCAGCGCCCATGTCATCGATAGCCAGACATTTGCGTTCGTATCGAAATAGCGATAAGCAATAGCATCAGGTGTGCGTTTCACACGCTCGACAAACAAACCATGCAAGGTGGCGGCCTGTTCCGGCGTGATAATGTGATCCTGGTTATCCGGCATGATTACCACTCACTATCGTTTATATAATATTCGATGCTGCCATCAGTTGTTCCGGTGCAAAATCATCCACCATGATGGCCTTGCGTTGTAACGTAAGGTCACGTTCCAGCAGCCGGGCTTCTTCGGCATTGATGTATCCTTTGTGATGTGCTTCTGCAATGCGCATTAACTCGCCCACGGCCGTGACATGGCCTGCCTTGTGCGCCGCATCCACCTTTGCTTGCAAGGGTTCGCACTTTAACGTGCTGTGTAACGCAGCTTCCAGTGCACCGACCGCATCATGCTCGTCAACGGACAAATACATACCCGCAGTCAGGCGGTCCCGCGCAGCGCCCGGTTGCTGCATCAACACTGACACTTGATGCCCCAGCTTATCCGATGGTGGTGTCAGATATTTTCCTCTCGGGAAAATAAGCGCGCGCAATATCAGCGCAGAAAGTCGACTGGGAAAATTTTGCAGCACGCCGTCAAATGCCTCCTGAATCCTGAACAGAGAGTCTTGTATCGCCCAGTGCAGCAAAGGCAAATCTTCAGCGGGACGACCATCATCCTCGAAGCGTTTGAGTGTGGCCGAGCTCAGATAAAGCTGGCTCAGCACATCGCCCAGTCGGGCAGAAATACTCTCGCACCGTTTGAGTTTTCCACCCAGCACCAGCATGGACACATCTGCTGCCAGGGCAAATGCAGCGGAACAGCGCGTCAACTGCTGGTAATAACGCTGGGTTTCTTTGCCTGCGGGCACCGAAAAACCACGCCCACCGGTAAGACCAAACAGGCAGGCGTGTACCGCGTTGCTCAGACTCTGACTGATGTGCCCAAGCAGGACAGTGTCAAAATTTCGTATTGCACGTTGAATA
>JBDSEJ010000380.1:0-3756 GCA_039920105.1 Candidatus Nitrotoga sp.
TTGCGACGGGAATACGCCTTGAAATGCAAGATTATGCACAGTCATCACACAAGGTACAGCACCCTCTGAAAAATGCAGATAGGCCGGGGTAAGTCCGGTTTGCCAGTCGTTGCAGTGAACTATATCGGGCTTCCAGTCAATCGGTGAATCCGCACAACCCAGTAATGCAGCAATTTTTGACAGCAATCCAAATCTAAGGAAATTATCAGGCCAGTCGAGACCATGTTCATCCTGATATGCTCCTCCACCACGACCATACAGCTCGGAACATTCGATCACTAACAGTGGTAAGCCATTAGGCAACGAACTAACCAGCAGTCGTGTTGCAGGAAAATTTGGCAGTATAAGAATATCGGTTGCGGCCTGAATATGCGGCAACGCCTTTAAAACTTGCGGATATCCGGGCAGCAATATGCGTACGTCCACTCCCATTCCGTGCAACGCTTTCGGCAGTGCGGCGCTGACATCGGCCAAACCGCCAGTTTTAATGAGTGGTGCGACTTCAGAAGTGGCAAACAATACCCGCATTGTTATTCCAATTTAATTTCAAAGATAAAACTAGCCAGCGACGACCAAGCGATGCTACCACCCTCAGCATCAGTGAAAGCTAAGCTTGGTAATGAAGGTAAGCCACGAAGTATGTTGAAGCAACATTACACAAACTAAAATGAGCGAGACAACCAATATAGTGCAACCCTACAAGGTGAATTTGGAGTTACAACCAGCTCATTAAGCCCATTTCGAACTTATGCGTCAGCATTTCGTGACGCGGATATATCCGTATGCGATATTCTAGCTTGCCACATAGTTCCGGTGTAAATTCCAGCGCATAAACGTGTTCCTGTTTGCCTGTTTCTGTATTAACCTCCTGCGCAGAAAAATTATAACACATTGAATGATTTAATTTTTCTGCGTTATATACATGACCAATCAACATTTCGACCGCCACATCATCAGGCTTGAGGCCATTCAGATTTACACTCACTAAAATGCGCACGCCCTCCTTAAACTTAATGCTTTGTTTAGGAATATCCAAGCGACGTATCGTTACGCCGGACCAAGCCTCGCGGACAGTATTTTTCCAAACAGAAATTTGACGCGCACCTTCAAAATTATCATCGCAATATTTGCGATACTGCCGAGTAGCTGGCAAGTAAGTTTTAGCTACATACTCACCCACCATGCGTGTTGCATTGAAGCTCGGCAGCAAGGTAGCGATGGAACGCTTGGACATCTTTACCCATTCTGACGAATAACCCATCTTGTTGTGTCTGTAATAAGTTGGGATAACCTGATCCTGCAATAGCTCATAAAGTGTTTGGCTTTCTTCCCGGTTGCGCTGTGCTTCAGGCAAAAACTCTGAAACTGGCTTGATTGCCCAGCCATTCTTACCATCGTATCCTTCATCCCACCAGCCATCCAGTACTGACAAGTTAAGCACTCCATTCATGGCTGCCTTCATGCCTGAAGTGCCGCTTGCCTCAAGCGGATACAGGGGGTTGTTCAACCACACATCTACCCCGGCCACCATACGACGAGCTAGCCGCAGGTCATAACCTTCCAGCATAAGAATCTTGCCCTCAAATTCCGGCATGCGTGAAATTTGCGTTACTTTGCGGATAAGATCCTGCCCCGGAATATCTGCAGGATGCGCCTTGCCGGCAAAAATAAACAACACCGGACGCTCAGGATCCTGCATGATCTGGCGCAGCCAATCAAGATTTTCAAATAATAATGCAGCGCGCTTATACGTCGCGAAACGACGCGCGAAACCGATGGTAAGCACATTCGGATTGGCGGGATCCGCATATTTCAAAATACGATCAAGATGTGCTTCAGAACCGTGATTGCGGAAATGTTGCTGGCTTATACGAGAACGGATTAACTGCAACATTCTCGATTTAAGCGACTCGCGCACGCTCCAGAACTGATGATCCGGGATACTGTCCACGCGCTCCCAGAAACCGACATCAGCTGCATGCTGACTCCAGTCCCAACCAAGGTACCGCACAAAGACCTCCGACCACTCCTTAGCCAGAAATGTAGGCATATGCACCCCATTAGTGATATAGCCTATGGGGTTGTCTTCCTGCTCTATGCCATGCCACATTTCAGCGCAGATTTTGGCAGAAATCTTGCCATGGATACGTGACACGCCATTCTGAAAACGCGAACAATGGATTGCCAACGCAGTCATATTAAAATCTGGTGTAGTTGAGGCATACCCTAAGGCAAGGAATTCATCACGACTGATTTTCAATTGAGGATAATAATTCTCAAAATAGAACGTCATCATGCCGAAATCGAAATGATCATGACCGGCTGGAACGGGAGTGTGCGTTGTGAAAACAGTATTTGCAGCAACTGCTTCAAGTGCAACTGAAAAATCCATACCTTGTTCTGTCAGGATGCGGATACGTTCCAGCAGCAAGAAGGCAGCATGACCTTCATTGATGTGCCACACACTCGGCTTGATGCCCACTGCCCCGAGAGCTCGGGCGCCACCGATTCCAAGCACAATTTCCTGTTCGATTCGACTGGTCCTGTCACCGCCATAAAGACGGTGAGTGATAGCACGATCTTGCTGGGAATTTTCATCAAGATCTGTATCCAGCAAATAGATTGTGACATTGCCGACACGCGCTTTCCATACCTTAATTGCCACTCTGCGCCCCGGTAAATCCACGCTTACATGGACTTCTGAACCATCGCTATCCAATACCGGTGTAATAGGCAAACTCTCGAATTCAGAGTCAGTGTAAATGGCTTTTTGGTTACCATCACCATCAATAGTCTGATGAAAATAACCTTGGCGATAGAGCAGACCTACGCCGACAAATGGCAAATGCATGTCGCTGGCGGACTTGCAGTGGTCACCCGCCAAAATTCCCAAACCGCCAGAATAAATTGGAAAACTTTCGTGAAAACCAAATTCGGCACAAAAATAAGCAATCAGATCGTTTTCCGCAAACCCTTGAATATGACTATTCCTGACCGGCTTAGTATGATAACTATCATAAGATGATAATGTGCGATGGTACTGATCCAGGAAAATTTGATCTTCTGAGGCAGTTATCAGGCACCGTTCATCAACGCACCGTAAAAATGCTTTAGGGTTTTGACCTACTTCATCCCAAAGTTTGCGGTGAATATAAGAAAATAAATCACGTGTGGGCAGATCCCAGCTATACCATAAATTATTAGCCAGTTCTTCAAGGCGGGCTATACGGGCAGGTATGGTTGGCCTGACTTCCAAGATGTGCGGAGTGCTTTTATACATGGTTTCCTATTTTCGCTGTGCACATTCGACAAACCGCCCAACACGGCAACGGTTTAATATTGAGACCCAAACGGTAGAATGAATGGAAGTTATTCTTTAATTACGCTACAAACAGCGTAGAAGCAAATCTTAAGCTGGTTTTGTGCAAAATATAATGCATCTACGATTATGCCCCAACGCTTAGCGCGTAGATCAATCGATTCATGAGTTTCCATTATATAACAGCGTATTCGTCACCACTACCACAATCCCGAATAACTCATTTGCAGAACAAGATATTCAGATGCAAGTTGAAATCTGGCAATACTGCGAAGGCGATTACTGGAAACTGATTGAGCAATTTGGTATGAAGGCATCCATGATGCCGCAAAGGTAATTATTGGGGCACTCAAATCATAACTATAATTATGCATCAACGTGCCTTTGGAAAACCTCTGGGCACGATTAATTATCAACTGACCTGCCTTCGGCGCTAT
>JBDSEJ010000381.1:0-4752 GCA_039920105.1 Candidatus Nitrotoga sp.
CTGACAGAAGATGAGTTTCGACCGTTGCGATTGCAGAACGGGCTTTATATGCAAATCCATGCTTATATGCTGCGTATTGCTGTGCCCTATGGCATGTTGTCCTCAGCGCAAATGCGCATGTTTGCGCACATCGCGCGCAAATACGATCGTGGCTATGGTCACTTCACGACCCGTCAGAATCTCCAGTTCAACTGGATCAAACTGGAAGAAACCCCGGATATATTGGCTGACCTTGCCACAGTTGAAATGCACGGGATTCAAACCTCCGGCAACTGCATCCGCAACATTACGTCAGATGAATATGCGGGCGTTGCGGCTGATGAAATTATTGACCCGCGTCCGTACGCTGAAATTCTGCGTCAGTGGAGTACTTTCCATCCGGAATTTGCCTACTTGCCGCGCAAATTCAAGATTGCAATAAATGGTGCGACTGAAGACCGCGCCGCGATCGCAGTGCATGACATTGGACTTTCCGTGCTCAAGAATGAGCAAGGGGAAATAGGTTTCCGCGTGTTGGTAGGTGGCGGTACAGCACGCACACCCATTATCGGAAGTGAGATATGCGATTTTTTGCCGTGGCAGCATATGCTAACGTACATTGAATCCATTATGCGTGTCTACAACCAATATGGCCGCCGCGACAATATGTATAAGTCACGCATCAAAATCCTGGTTAAAGCCATCGGGATTGATGAGTTCAGACGCCAAGTTGAAGCAGATTGGGCCGATATCAAAAATGGCCCGGGCACTTTGACGCTGGAAGAGCTGAGCCGTGTTGCGGCCTATTTTACAGCGCCAGCTTATGAAACATTACCGGCAAATGATCCCAGTGTGGCGGTATACAAGTCCGAGAACAAAGGTTTTGCGAATTGGTTGCAACGCAACGTAAAGCCGCACAAGATTCCGGGCTATGCGGTTGTATTACTGTCACTTAAGAAAACAGGCATAGCACCGGGAGATGCGAGCGCGGAGCAAATGGATGTTGTTGCAGATATGGCAGATCGTTTCAGTTTCGGCGAGCTGCGAGTCACCCATAAGCAAAACTTGGTGCTGGCCGACGTTAAGCAATCCGACCTTGTCAGCCTCTGGAAAGAATTAGCAGAGCATGGCATGGCATCGCCGAACATTGGTTTGCTGACCGATATAATCTGCTGCCCCGGTGCGGATTTCTGCACCTTGGCATTTGCCAGATCGATCCCGCTTGCAAAAATGATTGCAGAGCGCTTCGATAACCTCGATTTTCTACATGATATTGGTGAGATCGAGCTCAATATGTCAGGTTGTGTCAATGCTTGTGGACATAATCATGTTGGACATATTGGCGTCATCGGCGTCGACAAGAAGGATGGTGGTGAGTGGTATCAAGTGTCAGTTGGTGGTGCTCAGGGCAACGATGCCGCAATTGGTAAAATAATTGGTCCGTCTTTTAATTTTCAACAAATGCCTGAGGTCATTGATCGGCTGCTGCAAGTTTATGTGCGTGAGCGATTTGAAGAAGAACTTTTCATAGACACGGTACGCAGAATAGGCATGGCACCTTTTAAAGAATATGTGTATGCAACACCGATTACTGCAGAAGAGGCTGTTGATAAGGATGCATATGGGTTTATAGAGAGGCCTGATAACTATACAGTTCAACGTAAATCGAGGTTTTAACAAACATGATTATTAAAAATAAAGCTGTTGTCAGCGATGATTGGACCATCCTGCGCCTGAGTGAAAATGAGACGCCAGAATCAGTTGCTGTTCCTGCCGGGAAAATCATTGTTCCACTCAAAGTGTGGCAGACGCAACGGGCCAAGCTGGAAAGTCGTGCTGAGCTGGGTGTTTGGCTTGCCAGTAGTGAGAGGCCGGAAGAATTGAAAGGCGAAGTGGAAAAATTTGCTGTCATCGCTGTTGATTTTCCTAAGTTTGCGGATGGCCGTGGCTATTCGATTGCTTACAATTTACGCGCCCGTCTCGGTTATTTTGGCGAATTGCGCGCTATCGGTGATGTGTTACGTGACCAATTATTCTATATGCAACGCGTTGGCTTTGATGCTTTTGCACCGCGATCGGACAAGAATATTCATGACGCGCTAAAAGGGTTAACTGATTTTTCAATAAAATATCAAACTTCGCTGGATCAAAAATTACCACTCTTCCGACGTGTAAAACGTGATGAAATTGCAACTGCAGGCTCAGTAAATGAGTGAGTTAGATCAAAAAATTGATCAAGTACGCTCTGTGTTGACCAAGGCTGTGAGTGATTACGCGCCAGTTATTTTTGCTAACAGTTTGGGGGCGGAAGACATGGTGCTGACTGATTTGATCGATAAATTTCAGCCTGGCATCGAAATGTTTAGCTTGGATACTGGCCGTTTGCCGCAAGAAACCTACGACCTGATGCAAGAGGTTCGTGCGCGATACAGCGTGCCGCTAAAAATTTTTTTCCCGGAGGCTCGGCGGATCGAAGAGTATGTTGCTCAAAATGGAGTGAACGGCTTTTACGACAGTGTGGAGTTGCGCAAGAGCTGTTGCTATATCCGTAAGGTGGAGCCTTTGCGTCGTGCCTTATCTGGCAAACGCGCGTGGATTACTGGCATGCGTCGTGAGCAAGCGCCCACGCGGGATGTTTTGCAGGTTTCGGAGTTTGATGTCGAAAATGGATTGCAGAAATTCAATCCGCTACTCGACTGGAGTAATTCTGATGTGTGGGAATATCTTAAACAATATGATGTGCCCTACAACAAACTTCATGACCGTTTTTATCCCAGTATTGGTTGCGCACCCTGCACCCGTTCAGTCACGCCAGGCGAGGATATCCGCTCCGGTCGCTGGTGGTGGGAGGATACGCAGAATAAGGAGTGCTGTTTGCATGTGAACAAAATTACTCCGATCAAGCAAGTATAGTCTGCTCTGGGTTTCGGTTGATGTCTGAGAAGGCGTGTTTCATTTAGCCGCGGCATTTTATTTTTTGAACCATAGATTCAGTTACTTTGAATTTGTATTTTTAGAAGTTGAGAGAAAATGAGTAATCAATCTTTTACCCATCTGGATGTGTTGGAAAGTGAATCGGTCCACATAATGCGAGAGGTGGCGGCAGAATGCAAAAATCCTGCGTTGCTATTCTCCGGTGGTAAGGATTCCATCGTCATGCTGCGCCTGGCAGAAAAGGCGTTTCGCCCAGCGCGCTTCCCGTTTCCGCTGGTACACATTGATACTGAGCATAACTTTCCTGAAGTGATCGCCTGCCGCGACAAGCTGGCATCTGATTTGGGCGAGCGGCTAATCGTACGTTCGCTGGATGGCTCGATCAAGAAGGGAACGATTGTGCTGAAAAATGCAGATCAAGGACGCAATGCCTTTCAGTCTGTGACCTTACTGGAAACGATTGCCGAATTTGGTTTCGATGCTTGTATTGGCGGCGCACGCCGTGATGAGGAGAAGGCACGAGCCAAGGAGCGCATCTTTTCTTTTCGCGACGAGTTTGGTCAGTGGGATCCAAAGAGTCAGCGCCCCGAGTTGTGGGATACATACAACACGCGGGTACATGCCGGTGAAAATATTCGCGTGTTTCCGATTAGTAATTGGACGGAAATGGATATTTGGGAATACATAGCACGCGAGAAGCTATATATCCCCGATATCTATTATGCGCATGAACGCGAAGTGATTCGTCGTGACAGTGGTATTTTGCCCGTTTCGCATCTGGTGCAGCCGAGGTCGGGTGAGAAGGTAGAAAAAATGATGGTGCGTTTCCGTACGGTGGGCGATATGACCTGCACCTGTCCGGTAGAATCGCATGCACGTAATGCGCAGGACATTATTGAAGAAACAGCAATCACACGTATTACCGAGCGCGGTGCGACACGTATGGACGACCAGACCTCAGAGGCATCAATGGAACTGCGCAAAAAAGAAGGTTACTTTTAATTATGAGCAATACCACACAGCTACTTCGTTTTATCACGGCTGGCAGCGTCGACGATGGCAAAAGCACGTTAATCGGGCGCCTGTTGCATGACTCCAAGTCTATTTTCGAGGATCAACTTTCAGCTATTACCAAAACCAGTGAGCGGCGCGGCATGGGTGCAGTGGATTTGTCACTCCTCACCGATGGCTTGCAGGCAGAGCGCGAGCAGGGAATTACCATTGATGTAGCTTATCGTTACTTTGCCACGCCCAAGCGTAAATTTATCATCGGCGACACGCCCGGGCATGAGCAGTATACGCGCAATATGGTAACTGCCGCCAGCACCGCTAACCTTACTGTCATATTGGTTGATGCCCGCAAGGGTATACTGACACAAACACGCCGCCATACTTTCATAGCCAGCTTGGTGGGCGTGCCGCACATTGTGCTGGCTGTCAACAAAATGGATATGGTGGATTATTCGGAGAAAACCTTTGATGCGATCTGCGCAGAATATCGTCTATTCGCCACGCAGCTGGACATTCATGAGATAACCTGTATTCCAATGTCGGCATTGAATTGCGACATGGTGGTGGAGCGCGGCGAAAACTTAAATTGGTATCAAGACAGCCCGCTATTGGAATTGCTGGAAAATGTGGTGATTGACTATGACATCAACACTACCGATTTCCGCTACCCCGTGCAATGGGTGTGCCGTCCGCAGACGCAGGAGTACCACGATTTCCGCGGCTACATGGGACGTATTGAGTCGGGAGATATCGCGGTGGGCGAAGAAATTACTATCTTACCTTCTGGACGCACCACCAAGGTGAAGGAGATCGTCACCTACGATGGCA
>JBDSEJ010000382.1:0-3055 GCA_039920105.1 Candidatus Nitrotoga sp.
TGCTTGACAACTGAATGGATCCTTGCAGGATTTGCCAAAACAAAAAACGTTGCGCAGCAGCGTTTCCGCAATTTTGTTTTGGCAGGAAAAAGGCAACCTTCACCTTGGCAGCATGTGAAGAACCAGATTTATTTGGGTGATGATGATTTTGTAAATGATATGCAACGCAAGCTTGCACCTGAACAATCGCTTAATGATATTCCAAAAAAACAAAAACAAGCCCCAGTAAAATCATTAAACTACTTTGCTGAGCGATATAAAACGCGCAACGGAAGCATGGCTCAAGCGTATTTGAGCGGACACTATACCCTTGCTCAAGTGGGTGACCATTTTGGTGTGAGTTACGCCACCGTAAGTCGAGCAGTAAAAGAGGCAGAACATAAGGTTTGAGCAAATAATGAATAAGGCCTTAACTCCTACATAGGAGCTTGCCAGCAAGGGCGATTGAGGTCGCGCGAAGCGTCAGCTGTATTGTATCCGTCAAGGATGCCATGCGGCAAAAGAAAAAATAGAACGGGCTATTATGCAGTTATTTTCAGGCGCGAATGAATGATTAATTTTTGAATGATATAAACCAGATCATATAAAATAGAAGTTAAATGTAGTTAAATGTAGTTAAATGTAGTTAAATGTAGTTAAATGTAGTTAAATGTAGTTAAATATAATTAAACTTAGTTAATTAAGGAGTAATTTAAATGAAAACAATGAATAGATTTGCAGTCAGTATGCTTGCAGCAGCAGTGTTGCTGGTTCTGGGCGGTTGTGGCGGAATGTCTGAAAGAGGCCGGAATACCGCAATCGGTGCCGGAGTAGGTGCTGTCGGAGGGTCTGTGCTCTCGGGAGGCAGCACAGTCGGAACGATTGGCGGCGCTGCTGTTGGTGGTGCCATCGGTAACCAGATCAAAAAATAGCTTAAGCGCAATAGCAGATGTAGGATGCATCGGCCTTGTTAGGCCGGTGTTTCGACATCTAGTTGTCAGTTGACGTCGGCATAGACGTATTCGAGGTAGTAAGACAACAAAGGAAATAAACATGGAAACGCAAGCCAACAAATTCCCCCCCGCATTGATGTGGACAGCAGGCATCGCGATAATCTTGTTCTGCGCCGCCGGAATTGCGGCCATCATGGGTTGGATTCCAAATTCAAAGGGCCAGCAGAGTGACACCGCGGCCCCCATCAGTCTCGAAAAATCTCAGTCCGAAGTGCCCAAACCTACCAAAGCAAAAGTGCAATCGGATTCGCAATCACGTGTAGCGGCAAACACTAAACCGGCACGGGTAAAATGTGCAGAATGCGCAACCATCGTGTCGACCCGGGATGTTGAAACCAAGGGTGAAGGCACCGGTCTCGGTGCGGTAGGCGGAGCGGTAGTAGGCGGTCTTATTGGCAACCAGATTGGGGGTGGCCGCGGGAAGGACGTCGCGACCGTGGTTGGCGCAGTGGGCGGAGTAATGGCAGGAAACGAGGTCGAGAAAAGGGCAAGATCGACTAAAAGCTATGCAGTCACCGTTCGTATGAACGACGGATCGAGCCGCGTCATATATATGGCCAAAGCACCGATGTGGCGGAACGGAGATCATGTAAAAGTAGTCAACGGCGCGATTCAGTCGAATTGATGCACATGAATGCCTGAAGGCTGAGCAGACGTGCAACGACAATCTTAAACACCTATCAACAGGCACCAAAAAATTAAGTGACCCCCGGCTTTGCAGGGGGTCACTTAATTATGCGCATCTATTTTTTCTTTTAACTTTAAGAACAAACCTTGTTTCTGCAAATGGTGGAAGAATCGGTTAATGGCGTAGAGAGTAGAATACATGAACGCTCTTGTCCCTCAACTTGTCGAAAGTCATTAAAGGCGATTTTTGTGGTTCTACAACCCCACCACGAACAAACTATAATTAGCGTTGTGATTGATGCAACTCCGCACTTGAGGCAAGATGCGGGCGGGATTGGATAACCAACAAATAAGAGAGCAAACATGGGTGCACAGTGGAAAGCCAGACATAAAGAAGTTGCAGCGAATGCCAAGGGCAAGATCTTCGGTAAGCTGTCCAAAGAAATCATGGTCGCAGCAAAGGGCGGGGCTGATCCGGATCTGAACTCGCGTTTGCGACTGGTGGTTGAGCAGGCCAAAAAGGTTTCCATGCCCAAGGAAACACTGGAACGCGCCATCAAGAAAGGCGCGGGACTGCTCGATGGCGGTGCGAGCCTTGAGCGACTAACCTACGAGGGCTTCGCGCCGCATAAAGTCCCGTTGATCGTCGAATGCCTAACCGACAACGTCAACCGTACCTACCCCAATATCCGTGTGCTGTTTCGCAAGGGCCAGCTGGGTGCCACCGGTTCTGTCTCGTGGGACTTCGACCATGTGGGCATGATTGAAGCAACGCCCAATTCGAAAGAGGCGGATGCCGAAGTCGCTGCCATCGAAGCAGGCGCGCAGGACTTTGAACCTGCCGACGAAGGCGCAACACTGTTCATCACCGACACCACCGATCTGGATGCCGTGTGCAAGGCACTGCCGGAGCAGGGCTTCACCGTGATCTCCGCGCAACTGGGTTACCGCCCGAAAAATCCGGTCACGTTAAGCGATGCCGAACGCGAAGAAGTGGAAGCGTTCCTGGAAGCGGTCGATGCGGATGACGATGTGCTGAATGTTTATGTGGGATTGGCGGGATAAATTGCTGGCTTTTATGAATGGCTGATTAGTACTACGGGAGGCCGGCATTAAGCGGGTACTCAAACGGCACAGGATGCGGGAACCTATACGCTACCAGTGCCGATCGATGTAATCCACGATGGACGACTATCCGTGCAACTGACGATAATTCGCTCCGATGCGACGACGCGCGTACCCAGCGCGCGGGAATTGCGCAGTGTGGGGTTGACCCTGGGCTCCGTGTCCAAGTGAACATAGCGTCAGACCGCCGACTACTATGGAATTAACGAATCCAAGCTAACCGAATATTTACGAGTAGATACTTATGATCGCTATCGGAATTTGGAAAAATAATGCGCCTGACTTCGAAGGCCTTTATCTGGTTGCGGTTC
>JBDSEJ010000383.1:0-6268 GCA_039920105.1 Candidatus Nitrotoga sp.
GAAACTGGGGATACGATGCAAACAATAACGCAAGTTCAAGTAAGTACAGAAATTTGCTTGATCAGTTCGGCATGGTGCCCTCGATATCGCGCTGGGAGAGCTGCTTCGACAACGCCTCATGGAAAGCGGTGATTGCTCAAAAATAAATTGGCGCAGCACCGGCACTTCAAGACTCACGCCGAAGCCATTCAGGCCATCACTAAGCACATCGTTCTATTTTAACCGCGGCAGCGCACACAGTGACGTTTGGGATATCTGTCCCCTGTCGCATTTGAGCGCCAACACTATGAAAATAAGTTGGCGGCATGAACCCGTTGGTGTCCATTTATTGACAGCCGACCTCATCTGTATTTGCTCGAAGAGGGTGTCTAGGTGTGCCCTCGCTTATTTCTGGCGCCTCCATTCAGCTCACGGAAGCGCATCTTGTCGTCTTCATAGCTCGTTTTAACCGCGACTGCCTTTTCTTGAGCCTTGACCAAGTCTAGTTTCAACTTAGCTAATTTATTCTCGCCCTCGGTCATGTCGGCTTTCAATGAAGTGGGAAGTTTTCTGCCAGCGCGCTTAAATTCCTCTGCTTCCTGCTGATAATTCTCCAGGCTTGCCTGAGCTGCTTTCTGCAATGACTGAATGCTGCTGACAATTAACTCTAAATGATGCAGGTTGCGATCGCGAGCCAGGTCAATTTCCTTCTCATCACTGAAAGTGTTCAACAAGGCTTTATCTTTGCGATTTAGTTCGAGCTTGGCTTCATTCTCAATACGTTTGTTGGCCTCATCCTCCCCATTGGCGCGCCGCTCACTGTTATTAATTGTCTCGTTTCGTTTGATCGTACGTCCCTGCTCGTTTAATAGCACATTACTTTTGTTGGTGTGCTCTGGAGGAATGACTTCGCTGTAATGGGTCACACCCTTGTCATCCACCCACTTATATAATTTTGCGTCGGCTGCTGTGCTGTATACAGCAGCAATCAACATCAGACTTGCACTAAAAATTTTCATTTTATTTAAGTTTTATCCCATAACGATCACGGTAGAATTGTACTGCTTGCAGATTCTGCGCCATTGCGGAATGATCCTGTAAATATCCGAGCAAATCATCCAATGTAGCAATTGACACCACCGGAATATCATAATTGCGCTGTACTTCCTGGGCTGCGGAAAGTCCGTTTTCATTCTGCTCTGTTTGTTGTCCCAATTCCATGCGATCCAATGCAATGACTACCCCACAGGGCGTCGCGCCCGCTGCACGAATCAAAGCGATGGATTCTCGAACCGAAGTACCAGCGGAAATAACATCATCAATAATCAGCACTCGTCCCTGCAGTTTCGCACCCACCGTACTACCACCTTCACCATGATCTTTGGCTTCCTTGCGATTAAAGCAGTAAGGCACATTGCGGCCTTTTTCTTCTAGAGCAATGGCCGTTCCTGCCGCAAGCGGAATACCTTTATAAGCAGGTCCATACAACATATCGAAGGGGATTTTTGAAAACAGTATGGCCTGAGCGTAAAACTGTGTAAGCTGTTTCAACGATTCACCGTCGCTAAACAGACCCGCATTAAAAAAATAGGGCGATAAGCGGCCAGCCTTGGTTTTGAATTCACCGAAACGTAATACCTCTTGCTTAATGGCGAAATGAATGAAATCTTGACGAAAATTAGACATGACAGATAGATCAAAAATTTAAACGTGCCGCCATTATAATTACAAGCTTTGCTTATGGAGAATTTTAGTGCGCGTCATCAGCATTAACCTCAACGGAATTCGTTCTGCCTGCAACAAGGGATTGTTGCCATGGCTGGCGCAGCAAGATGCAGACGTTGTCTGTATGCAGGAGCTCAAAGCGCAAGCCGCTGACATGACGCCGGAAATGTTAGCACCGACCGGTTACCATGGTTATTTCCACTATGCCGAAAAAAAGGGTTATAGCGGCGTGGGCATCTATTGCAGGCAAAAGCCGCAAACAGTAATAGAGGGCTTAGGCATACCTGAATTCGACAGCGAAGGGCGTTATATTGAAACACGATTCGGCAAACTAAGTGTCGTATCACTGTACCTTCCCTCCGGTTCCAGCGGTGAGGTACGCCAAACAGTAAAATTTCAGTTTATGGCTGCCTTCATGCCGCATCTGCGTGAACTTCATGCCAGTGGACGTGATGTCTTGTTATGCGGCGACTGGAACGTAGCCCATACCGAAAAAGATTTGAAAAACTGGCGTGGCAACCGCAAGAACTCAGGCTTTCTGCCAGAAGAGCGTGCCTGGCTTACTGAACTATTTAATGAAGTTGGGTTCGTAGATGTGTTCCGTCACCTACATCCAGAATTGGAAGCTTACACATGGTGGTCAAATCGCGGCCAAGCTTGGACTAACAACGTGGGCTGGCGTATTGACTACCACATTGCCACACCAGGCTTTGCACAGTCCGCGCAATCAGCAAATATATATATGGATCAGAGATTTAGTGACCATGCACCGCTAACGGTGGATTACGATATTAATTTTAAGGCCAGTATTTCTCCTTGAGCGCTTCAGCAGACGGTGGCACAAGTGGCTAGTTATACCTGTAGCACTAACAGAGAATTTAGTCGAAGTTGTATTAAGAAAACTAGAATGTCCATGTTAAAATTAGCAGTTGTGTCTCGCCATGCGAGGCATACGATGCGTAAATTAAAAGACGCATTTATTTATTATTTATTTTATAAAATTCTCAATTTGTCTTTCTCACCTTCACGAGGACAAAGGAGTTTGCAAGGCATCTTTTAAGTGCATCGCCGGATCACGATAGGCAAGATGAAAAAACTGGAGGACAAGTTGAAGGAATTGGAAAAGATGAATCGGAATAACAAACTACCAACACCCGGCAAGTCAGAGTCAAATACATGGTTAGTTGTTGGTTGCTTTTATAGCGGACAAGAGGAAAGAGTATGATACCCGAGATCGGTAATTTCTCCCTCATGCTGGCGCTCGTGGTGGCGCTAATACTGGGCATACTGCCCATTGCCGGTAGCATGCGCGGCAACAGGCGGCTAATGGCACTCGCCCGCCCGGCAGCTCGTGGACAACTAGCCTTCATCGTTATCGCCTTCGGATGTCTCGTTTACTCCTTTGCTACCAATGACTTCTCGGTTAAATACGTTGCCGACCACTCAAACTTGCTGCTTCCGGTTCAGTACCGCATCGCGGGGGTGTGGGGCGGACATGAAGGTTCACTACTTTTATGGATGCTGATGCTCGGCGGATGGATGTTGGCGGTGACGGTGTTCAGTAAACGTTTGCCCGAAGAAATGCTGGCACGCGTATTAGGCGTAATGGGACTAATTAGTGTTGGCTTCCTATCTTTCACACTATTCACTTCCAACCCATTTGAGCGCCTGCTACCAGCCGCAATGGATGGTCGTGACCTGAATCCATTGTTACAAGACCCCGGCATGATATTCCACCCGCCTTTGCTGTATATGGGTTACGTAGGCTTCTCGGTGGCCTTTTCTTTCGCAATCGCGGCATTGATCGGCGGCAAACTTGATGCAACTTGGGCACGCTGGTCACGCCCATGGACCACTGTGGCGTGGATGTTCCTCACGCTTGGCGTGATGCTGGGTAGCTGGTGGGCTTATTATGAGCTGGGTTGGGGCGGCTGGTGGTTTTGGGACCCGGTCGAGAATGCTTCATTCATGCCTTGGCTGGTGGGCACTGCCCTGATCCATTCCCTGGCGGTCACTGAGAAACGTGGGGCTTTCAAGAACTGGACAGTATTACTGGCAATTCTCGCGTTTTCCTTAAGCCTGCTCGGAACCTTCCTTGTGCGCTCCGGAGTGCTAACTTCCGTTCATTCTTTTGCTACAGATCCGGCGCGCGGACTTTTCATTTTGGTATTCCTAAGTGTGGTGATCGGCAGCTCTCTTGTGCTGTTTGCCTGGCGTGCACCGAAAGTGGGGCTAGGCAGCGGATTCGGGGTAATTTCGCGCGAATCGATGTTGCTGATAAACAATGTATTGCTTGTCGCCGCCGCTGGTGCGGTATTCCTTGGCACGCTCTACCCCTTGTTTTTGGATGCTTTGAATCTGGGTAAAATTTCGGTCGGGCCACCCTACTTTGAAGCTGTGTTTGCACCAATCATGGCAGTTGCCGTTTTCTTAATGGGCATCGGGCCACGCGCCCCCTGGAAGCAAGCCAGCATGGCGAAGATAGCAAAACATTTGGGGCCGTGGTTCATTGTCAGCGTTGCTTTAGGGATACTGGTGCCAACTTGGTTTGGCCGCTGGACAGGGCCAGTGATAGCCGGGACTTCGTTGGGAATGTGGGCGTTGCTCACAAGCGTAGCTTATCTGGTCACGCGGGTGCGCGAATCAGTTGGTACGAGCGCTTGGACAACGTTACGTTCCACGTCGCGCGCCACCTACGGCATGCTACTCGCTCACGCTGGAGTTGGCGTGTTTGTTCTCGGCGTGACCTTGGTCAATGGCTATGAAACCAGCAGCGAAATGCGTCTGCGTGTAGGTGACAAGACCACGCTGGACGGCTATGTCTTCCGCTTGCTTGCCATTGAAAAAATGAAAGGGCCGAATTACAGTGGAATTCGTGGCACTCTGGAGGTAACACTGGATGGAGCGAAGATAGACACGCTCTATCCTGAGAAGCGCATTTATAGCATGCAGGACTCAGCTATGACCGAGGGTGCCATTTACACGGGACTGTTCCGTGATCTTTACGTTGCGCTTGGCGAACAAGTCAGCAGGGACGAATGGGTTATGCGTATCCAGCATAAGCCGATGGTTAACTGGATCTGGGGTGGCTGCTTACTCATGGCGCTGGGTGGTTTACTGGCGGTGTGCGATCGTCGCTATCGTCTGCCAGCATCGCCAGCCGCGCACCGCTGAAAAGGAATCCGATGAACCGATTTCTTCTTCCCCTGGGAATTTTTATTCTCATCGTTATTTTCTTGTGGATCGGGCTTACGCTCAATCCCAGGGAAGTTCCATCTCCCCTAATCAACAAGATAGCTCCGACATTTCGGTTACCTCAACTTCACGAATCCGATAAAACTATTGGCCCTGAAGATTTACGCGGCAAGGTATGGTTACTTAACGTTTGGGCCTCTTGGTGTGTGACTTGCCGTCAGGAGCATCCTCTGTTGGTAGAAATGGGACGACAAAATTTGGTGCCGATTTATGGACTTAATTACAAAGATAATCGCAAAGACGGTCTAGCTATGTTAAAGAACGCTGGTGACCCATATGTTTTGTCAGCCTACGACCGAGAAGGAAACGTTGGCATTGACTGGGGCGTATATGGTGTCCCGGAAACTTTTGTAATCGACAAGTCAGGTCTCATTCGGCACAAGTTTATCGGAGCGCTCACTCCTGAGCTTATACAGAAAAAACTTATTCCTCTCATTAGGGAGTTGAACGGTGCATAGCAAATTTCTCTTTGTACTTTTGTTGTTGCTTTGCATGCCGCTGGCTCATGCAGATCAGGCGGCAGTTTCGAAGAACGATCCTGTACTGGAAAAGCGAGTTATGGATCTATCTGCACATCTTCGCTGCCTGGTTTGTCAGAACCAGACAATTGCCGATTCTAATGCGGAACTTGCAGTAGACCTTAAGAATCAAGTGCGCGCCAAGCTGCAGCAAGGGCAATCAGATCAGGAAATATTGGATTACATGGTAACGCGCTATGGTGAATTCGTTCTGTTCAGCCCACTTGTTAAATCAACCACTTGGTTGCTCTGGTTCGGGCCACTTTTACTAGTAATATTGGGGTTTGGCGTGCTAATCATTAATCTTCGGCGGCGCCGCAAGCTTATGCAGCAGGCACCCTCCCTGACTGCAGATGAGCATGCCCGCGCATCATCGCTGTTATCTGGAAAAGAAGGCGAGGGGCATTCATGACAACGTTTTGGATTATAGTGGGACTTCTGATTGCTGTTACCTTACTGATTCTGTTGCCACCATTGCTCAGGCGGGGCAATCGCTCAATATCCGCCACTAATTCAGAGGTGAATCTGTCAGTTTATCGTGATCAATTGCGCGAATTGGATGCGGATTTGGCAACCGGGACACTGAATGAGGTTCAATATCAAAACGCGCGAAGCGATCTTGAAAGTCGCGTACTGGAAGATTCAGGCGCTGTTCAAACCGCCACTGCGCCAAAAACTGATAGCCGCTGGGGTAATGCATCGATCGCGGCATTAGTAATTTCCGTTCCATTGTTAGCGATTTCTCTGTATTTCATATTGGGTACACCAGCAGGATTAAAGCCGCAACCCCC
>JBDSEJ010000384.1:0-7534 GCA_039920105.1 Candidatus Nitrotoga sp.
AGAAAAATTTGAGCTCGGGTCGCTACACTTACCGGAGGAGCTTCCGTTAAGCCTTCCATCACAGCTTGTTGAACAGCGCCCCGATATACGAGCCGCGCAAGAACAATTACATTCAGCCAGTGCGGAAGTCGGCGTGGCCATAGCCAGCCGACTTCCGCAGTTTGCAATTACCGGTGCAATTGGAGGGATGGCATCAACTCCATATTGGATGTTCCAGACAGGTGGCCCGTTTTTTTCGTTGCTCGGAAGCATTTCTAAGACGCTGTTTGATGGCGGGACATTAAAAGCTAAGGAGCGCGCCGCAAGAGAGCAATTGGTTCAGGCCAGTGCAGATTATCGAAATGTGGTGATTACGGCTTTCCAAAATGTGGCTGATACGCTGCATGCTATCCAGTCAGATGCCGATTTCTTGAAAGCTGCAGCACGGTCTGAACAAGCCCTTAAAGTAAATGCTGAGATTACCCGCAAGCAATACAAGTTGGGCTATGTGAGTTATCAAATAGTTGTGTTAGCCGAGCAAAGCCACCAGCAATCATTAATTAATTTGATTCAGGCTCAAACCAATCGCTTTGGCGATGTGGCAGCTTTATACCAAGCGCTAGGGGGAGGATGGTGGAATCGTTCCCATGCCTTATTAGGTACTAATTTAACCACGACGCTTGCCTCACCAATTGAGAAATATGCGCCATGATCAAGCTAAATAAAAAGTTTTTTCTAATTTTTTTTGTCATTGTCTTGGCGGTTGGCGCAGGCTATTGGGGATGGCAAAAATTTAGCGCTTCCAATTTGGCTCCTGACCCAGCAAAACCTTCCATCCACACAGCTTCTGACCAGCTGCGGTTTGCTGCGAACGCGCCACAGTTGTCATTTTTGAAAATAAAAACAGTTGAAGCATTTCCCGAGCCTTTGGTAGAGCCGCTAAACGGGCGCATTGCTTACAATGACAATCATACGGCCCGAGTTTTTTCTCCGCTTGCCGGCCGAGTCGTAAAAATACCGGCCGAAGTAGGGATGCAAATAAAAAAAGGTGATCATCTATTAGTGCTGGACTCGCCTGATTTTGCATTGGCAACAGCTGATAGCGCCAAGGCAAATGCAGACCTATCACGTAAACAAGAAGTTTACGAGCGAACTAAACAGTTATATCAAATCAAGGGAATTGCTCGCAAAGAGGTTGAGGCAGCCGCAGCTGATTGGCAACAAGCGCAAGCAGAATTTCTTCGAGCCAAGGCACGGATGAAAAACCTGAACGCTGATGTGCCCACGTTGGCGGGCCAATTCATTTTACGTGCGCCTATAGCTGGCACTATCAGTGAGCGGCAGGTCAATGCCGGTAGTGAGGTCAGGCCAGATGCAGGCAATCCATTGTTTGTCATCACCGACCCGATTCATCTTTGGGTGCAGATTGATCTGCCCGAAAGACAGCTCGACAAAATAAATATTGGTGACATGGTTTCTGTTGAAGTAGATGCTTATCCAGGCGAAGTTTTTCAAGGTAAAGTGACTGTCATTGGTGGTGCACTGGATCCGTTAACACGACGTATACAAGTGCGCTGCGAACTGGATAATCCACAGCTCAAATTAAAACCGGAAATGTTTGCACGCGTCGCTCCAATTGCAAGTGATAAATCGAAATTACCTCGCGTACCAAATGCATCCATAGTCACTCAAGGTTTGTTCAGCTACCTATTTGTCGAGCAGTCGCCCGGCGTATTGCAACGCCGTCGGGTTACGCTAAGCCTGCAGGGAAGCGAATATGCCTATGTCAAAGAAGGTTTGCAAGCAGGCGAGCGCGTAGTCACAAGCGGAGCATTGTTGCTGAATTCTGAACTCGGATCAACGAGTGATGCTGCTCATAACTAAATCCCGGTTCTAGTTAAATGTTAGATAAGTTAATTACCTTCGCATTGCAGCAGCGTGTGTTTGTGCTCGCTGGTACATTGGTATTGATTATTGCCGGGTGGCAGGCCATCGAAAATCTACCGATTGAGGCATTTCCTGATGTGCAGGATGTCCAGGTGCAGATTGTTACCCAAGCTTTGGGTCAAGCTCCAGAAGAGGTCGAGCGCAGCATAACCTTACCAATTGAGCGTGAAATGAGCGGCGTTCCCCGCATGACACAATTGCGTTCTGTATCTATTACCGGTTTGTCCGTAGTCACGCTTACCTTTTCAGATCGTACTGACGATTATTTTGCACGCCACCAAGTGCTGGAAAAGTTACAGAACATCAGCTTGCCTCCCGGCATACAGCCTACTCTGGCACCACTCACGAATGCGGTCGGCGAAGTATATCGTTATGTGCTGGAAGTACCTAAAGATATGCACCCTAGAGAAGTGCGCGCATTGCAGGACTGGGTACTGCGACCCGCACTACGCCAAGTTCGAGGTGTCGCAGATGTAGTCAGTTTCGGCGGCACGGTGAAGGAGTATCAGGTTCGTATCAATCCTTTCCTATTGCGTAAATTCAATGTAACCATTGACCAAGTAGCACAAGCTCTCAGAATCAATAGCAACAATGGTGGTGGTGGTGTGCTAATGCGAGGTGATGAGGCATTAGTGTTGCGTAGTATAGGGTTATTTAAAACGTCAGGTGACATTGCGCGTGTAGTGATTATTGCCAAAGATGGCAAGACCGTGCTGGTTGGTGATGTCGGCGAAGTGGCTATCGGTGATAGGACACGCTCAGGCATGGTGGCCTTCAATGATTACGATAATGTGGTGCAAGGTATTGTACAGATGACCAAAGGACAAAACGCTACCAGGGTAGTGGAAGCGTTAAAAATCCGTATTGAAGAAGTATCATCCAAATTGCCACAAGGTGTGAAAATTGTCCCCTACTATGATAGAACTGACTTGGTACGCCACGCAGTTCTCACTGTGAGCGAGAACTTGATAGTTGGCGCGCTGTTAGTTATAGCCATCCTGATATTATTTCTACGCAACTGGTATGCGGCGCTTTCCGTCGCGGTGATTATTCCGCTGGCAATGCTGTTTGCATTTATCCTGCTCGATCAGGGAGGCGTGTCAGCCAATCTGATTTCACTCGGCGCTGTGGACTTCGGAATCATCATCGATAGTGCAGTAGTTTTGATCGAAGCGCTGATGGTCAAGCTCGCTTTAGCCAAGGCGGATGGATTGCCGCAGCATCAAACTTACGGCTGGCGCTTACATCTCATAAAGCAAACCAGTATTGAGATGGGGTCTCCCATATTGTTCTCCAAGGCAATAATAATATTGGCTTTTTTGCCTATTTTTACCTTTCAGCGGGTGGAGGGAAAGATTTTTACGCCCGTCGCGCTTACCCTAACTTTCGCTCTGATAGGTGCAATTTTATTGACACTGACATTATTGCCCACATTATTGAGCTATGCAGTAAAAAACAAAGATCTTGCCGAAAAACACAGTGACTGGATGCACAAACTGCAAGAGCACTATCGCAACTTGCTGCTGTGGGCAGGTAACCGGCGCAAAAGTATCGTAGCAGCTTCTATCGGCGCGCTTGCTATCACACTCATGGTAGTACCCTTTCTGGGTAGCGAATTTCTACCCAAGCTGGACGAAGGTAACATCTGGCTAACTATCAGCTTGCCACCCGCGACTGCATTAGATAAAACCAAAGATGTCGAGAGACAGGTGCGGGCTATCATGAATTCTTATCCAGAGGTGAACAATGTCGCCACTCAAGTTGGACGCCCCGACGATGGTACTGATCCGAAAGGGCCAAATAATCTGGAAATTATGGCTGATCTCAACCCGCATGACACATGGCATTTCGTAGACAAGGAAGCATTAATTGCGGATATGACCAAAAAAATTCGCTCTATTCCTGGCGTACCTACAAATTTTTCGCAAGTTATTCAAGACAACGTGGAAGAAGCGTTGTCTGGTGTAAAAGGTGAAATTTCGGTCAAGATTTTTGGTCCTGATCTGGAAATTCTGGAGGATAAATCTGAACAAGTCGCCCATATACTCAATGGTATTCGTGGGGCGGCTGACGTAGCCGCAATTAAAGTTGGCGGGCAAACTGAATTAAACATTACGCTCGATCGCAATCGAATGGCGCGTTATGGCATCAATGTCAATGATGTGAATAACACCATAAACATCGCAATGGCGGGCAGCACAGTTAACGTTTTTTACGAAGAAAGCCGGCGTTTCGATGTGACACTGCGTCTGGATAAGAAATACCGGGACGCGGTAGATGACCTTGCCGATTTACTGATAACATTGCCTGCTGGCGGAACTTTGCCCTTGGGTTCAATTGCAGAAATTGCAGTGCGTCAGGGAGCCGCTCGTGTCGGGCGAGAAGCAGGTGGAAGATTAGTAGCAGTAAAAGCTAATTTACTCGGGCGTGACCAAGGCAGCTTTGTTGCCGAAGCGATGGAAAAAGTGAGTGCACAGGTGAATCTTCCGCCTGGCTACAGCATGACTTGGGGCGGACAGTTTGAAAATCAGCAACGTGCCATCAAACGTCTCAAGATTATCGTGCCGTTGTCAGTACTGATGATTTTTATACTGTTGTTCTGGGCCTTTCGCTCCATGCGTAAAGCACTACTGGTCATCTTGATGGTTCCCTTTACACTGATCGGCGGCATTGCCGGACTTGCTTTTGCTGGGCTACACCTGTCTGTATCCGCTGCCGTCGGATTCATTGCCGTGGCAGGCATCTCAGTTCAGAACGGAGTGATAATGGTGGAGCAATTCATGGAAGGTTTACGCAATGGCAAAGAGATATCTGAGAGCGTGCTGGAAGGTGCGGTGGCACGTTTGCGTCCTATCCTGATGACCGCGCTGATGGCCGGTATCGGTTTGCTACCCGCCGCTCTCTCCCATGGCATTGGTTCTGAAACACAGCGTCCTTTCGCCGTGGTCATTGTCGGCGGGATTGTTTCTGCTACCCTGTTTACCTTGCTATTACTGCCGTTGCTATTTTCCGTATTTGCAGAAGAAACAAATTCTCCCCCAAAAATTCTCGAGATGTAGCAGAAGGATTGATTTCAGTATGAATAATATGCAACTCTCGGTTAAGAAAAGTGTAGAAAAAACACTAGCTCAGAAATGGAGGATGGGGAGAAGCCTTCATCGTTATTTAAATTAAAAAGGTGGCGCACCTGCCACATACCAAGTTATATATACAGCGCCAGCCGCGCAGGCCACGGTAGCAATAGACAACAATAGCGATTGCAACCATAGCCATTTTTTTTCGGAGACCGGAATTTTGGCCGCTAGTGGAATTGCGGCTAGTATAGGTAATACATACCATGGCAATTGTGCTGTCAGCACTGCGAGACAGCCAGTCAATCCTGCGATGAGTGACAACGGTAGGGTAAAGCTGCGCCCGCATGGTAATCGGCTATTAGTCACAGCTTGAAGCAGCAGATAAGCGCTTGCCGCCGCACCCAGAGCTAAACCAAACTGGCCGAGCAGAGCAGAAGCACCAAACAATGCAGATCCCCCGGTACCCAATCCCAGCGCCATGCCTGCACTACCTGCCCTTACTGGCGCTTCATGCAACGTATCCATCCAGAATATCAGCCAGCTGACATACAAAGCGCAGCCGCCACCCCAAAGCAACATATGCGTCATGTCTTGCTGCTGTAAGATGCGCAACGCCATCCACACTGTCGCAATACCACCCGCTACAGAGAGAATCAAGCGGAGCGGGCGCCAATTGAACCGAAATAGAGTAAGAGCAAGCAGTGTTGAGAGCAGGCCCAGCAGCACAACTTTGCGTGCAGAGGTGAGTGGCTCCACAGAAAAATCACTCACCAAGTATACAGTGACAGCAAACCCGGCAATTACAGCCAAACCGCTTAAGCGCAAGCGCAGCAATAACTCTGCCACTATCAGTGAAATAACGAAGGGAGCGAGGCCACCTTGCACGGCGGGATGGTTTAGCAATTCTTGCATTTTATAGACACCAATTTATTAATTTTTGAGGACAATTTATTCTCAATATGGGAATTTATTCGCCTTTGACTACGTCAACGCATAGTGTAAGTTTATCATTGGCGTGCACCCCTTGAAATATTAGTCGCTACCCCAATATTAAGCACCATAATATGCAAAGGTAATCAATTGCATCCCATATTTTTAGTTTAATGGAAACATATATATGAAACGAGTCTTTCTGTTTATCCTTACTAATTTGGCCGTGCTTTTTGTCATCAGCATCACCTTGCGCTTGCTCGGCGTTGACAAAATCCTGAATGAAAGTGGCGGCATAAATTTTAACGCGCTCTTGATCATGTCGGCGGTGATGGGTTTTGCTGGTTCGCTAATTTCGCTGTTCCTGTCCAAATGGTCGGCTAAACGGATGGTTGGTGCACAGGTTATTACTAACCCGATTGATCCTACTGAGCGCTGGCTGATGGAAACCGTGCGTAAGCAGGCTCAAGTTGTGGGAATTGGCATGCCAGAAGTTGCTATCTATGAAGCACCAGACGTAAATGCTTTTGCTACCGGCTGGAACCGTAACAACGCACTAGTGGCGGTAAGTGCGGGATTGCTTCATAACATGAGCCGGGACGAAGCGGAAGCTGTGCTAGCTCACGAGATCAGCCACGTTGCCAACGGCGACATGATAACGCTGGCGCTTATGCAGGGCGTAGTCAACACATTTGTAATTTTTTTCTCGAGAATCATTGGCCATTTAGTAGATCGTTTGGTATTCAAGACTGAGCGAGGATACGGTCCAGCATACTGGGTTACTAGCATCATCGCGCAAATGCTTCTAGGCATACTGGCCAGCATTATAGTTATGTGGTTTTCGCGTCTGCGTGAATTTCGTGCCGATGCAGGTGGAGCAAACCTGGCTGGGCGCAATAAGATGATCGCTG
This sequence comes from Candidatus Nitrotoga sp., assembly GCA_039920105.1. Classification (GTDB taxonomy): domain Bacteria; phylum Pseudomonadota; class Gammaproteobacteria; order Burkholderiales; family Gallionellaceae; genus Nitrotoga. Next base: position 6,842 of record JBDSEJ010000384.1, read on the forward strand.
CATTGGAGAAGCTGAAAATCAATCACGAACAGGCTACTCTTCCCAAGCAGATGGCAACATTTGGTATTGCGGGTGGAAGTGGGTTTGCCAAGTTATTCAGTACCCACCCTTCACTTGATGAGCGCATTGAGGCACTACGCTCAGGGCGTTAAGTTGACTGTGATAACCATGGGTTGCCGCTGGAATTGCTTATAACCATGACATTTTTTCTTGCGAATATTCTGATAATAAGAACCGAGATTGTTAGCAGATTGCGATTGTTTACATTAACTATTTTAAGATTACATACAAATCAATAATTAGATTTCAATTTAATTTAGCACTGAATTTTCTGATACCGTCGGTGATTGTTGTTCTATTTTATACGGGTTCAAAGATGTGTCACCAGGAATTTCCAATTCTATCTGCTGCGAATTTGACGCAGGATTACTCAATTTTTCCTGTACTGAAGTAGGATCTATGCTCTGAGGTGGGACAGGAGTATTAACCACTGCTGATAAATCATTATCTTTTTCATCTTCGATCGAAATTTTATCCGGCGTATCGCTATCCTCCTCATCGTAATTCTCCTCGTCGTCGAAGTCATCGAATTTCTCACGCGGAGGGTTGCCGTCATATACTAAACTTTGGCGTTGTTGCATATAGGCACCACGGATAAAAGCATAATCGTCAATTGCGGCGTCATACAATAAT
>JBDSEJ010000385.1:0-3695 GCA_039920105.1 Candidatus Nitrotoga sp.
TTTAAATGTGGCTGGTGAAACTCCAAGATCTTCCAGAAAGACAGAAATTGGTACGACCCGACGTGAAATCAGCAGTTGCTCAATTTTGTAAACTCGCTCTGTCCGGTTCATGTGCTGTTCACGTAAAGTTGGCTATAACAAGATGGTAGCGCAACTGTTGTCTGTCGCTTTGGGTCTTTGAAGGTTTGATTCCAAGCCCATGGAGCGAAGGCTGGCTAGAAGCTTGTGGAATGTAAGTGCGCAGTTATTCCTTGCAACCTGCAAAAGGGCGCTATATTTCTCAATGTGAAATATAGGCGGTAGGGTTTTACGTGTTGACCATTTGCCTGCATAGCGAGCGCACATTGCAACGCTGGCAGCGCGTTGGTAATAACAACCCAATGTTAGTGCACGCGCAAATCAGCTAAGTTGCTTGAAAGTCAATGCACAGACGTCTTTAACGGAGTGATTATTGATGTATTTGAGGGACTAAACAAAATTCCGGCTATGCCGGAATTTATCTAACTAGCTTTGCTACAGGCTCAGCAGATGAGTTTGCTGAGTGTCGTGTTTCATCAGGTAAGTTTTGACTTCTGTCTCCAGTGCAAGCACAGGAGAATTTTCATTGGATGTTGCGCATTTTGTCCGGCAATGTAATGTTGAGTTCGAGCACATCATATTCGCCGTGCTTTTCCAATTGAACATTGATAGATTCACGATCTATATGAACGTATTTTGCAATAACAGCCATCAATTCTTCTTGGAGTGCGGGTAAATAATCTGCAGCAGGTGCGCCTCTTCCGGCACGTTCGTGGGCCAGAATAATCTGCAAGCGTTCTTTAGCGACGACGGCAGTTTTTTTTTCGTTACCGCGCAGGTAGCTGATTAAACCAGCGATCATGGACATTTCAGCGCCCCCCCAAGAGTCGTTTTAAAAAGCTTTTCTTCTCAACGTTAACAAAGCGCATTGGTAACTTCTCGTCGCCCATAAAGCGCCCCACAACATCACGGTAAGCTTCAGCCACATCGCTCTTATCCAAGTGGATAGCCGGCGTGCCGGCATTAGAGGCTTGAAGTACGGATTCCGATTCCGGGATCACACCAAGCAGGGGAATGCGTAATATTTCCTGAATATCAACAACCGACAACATTTCCCCAGCCTCTACCCGCTTGGGATCGTAGCGGGTTACCAGCAAATGTTCTTTCACCGGATCAAGGCCATCCACAGCACGCTTGGATTTGGCTGCAAGAATCCCGAGAATGCGGTCAGAATCCCGCACCGACGAGACTTCAGGATTGGTTACTACCAAAGCCTCATCTGCAAAATACATTGCGGTGAATGCACCTGATTCGATGCCAGCCGGGGAGTCACAGACAATATATTCAAAACTTTCTTTTAGCTCGTTAAGAATGCGTTCAACACCTTCTAGGTTGAGTGCTTCTTTATCTCGGGTCTGGGATGCTGGGAGTATGTACAGGTTGTCGCAATTTTTATCTTTGATAAGTGCCTGCTTAAGGGACACCTCACCGTTAATAACGTTGATGATGTCATACACCACGCGCCGCTCGCAGCCCATGATCAGGTCCAGGTTGCGCAAACCCACATCGAAGTCGATGACAACCGTCTTATTTCCCCGCAGAGCTAGACCGCTGGAAAAGCTGGCACTGGTTGTGGTTTTACCTACACCACCTTTCCCTGAGGTAACTACAATAACTTTAGACACGTTTATATCCCTGAACAAAATTGGGTGTATTTTACCCGTAAAGAGGCGCTAAAAAATTCCTTTAGCTAAACAAGGGCTGGATAATTAAATCAGAGCCATCCAGATGTACCTGAACAGGTTTTTTGCGCAAATTTTCGGGGATGCCGTTCTCAAATACCTTGAAGCAGCCCGCAACGGAAATCAGTTCTGCTTCCAGGCTCTGCACGTATATACGCGCATTCTCGTTGCCTTGAGCACCCGCAATCGCACGACCGCGTAACGGCGCGTAAATATGAATGTCTCCGTCAGCAATCAGTTCGGAACCTGCATTGACTGCCCCCAGTACAACCAAATTGGCACCTTCGGCATAAATTCGCTGACCCGTTCGAACTGGTTTGTCGATTATCATGGTCGGACGGAAAGCGGGCAGTGCCTGGGAAATTGATTTTTGAAGCTGGGCAACGGAATCAAGGTTGATACTGTTATTGGGTTCGCCCGCTACAGTTTCTATCGCCAATCCCAACACTGGTAGCTCTTGCTGATTACCTTCTGCATCGGGAGTCGATGGCGACTTTGATGCGGGCCTGACAATAGTGTCCGGGAATAACCCCAAGCCTGATTTTACCGCGGTTTCACGCTGTTCAGCGGACCCCCCCACCACGCCAGCAGCATGCATGCCACGTTCCAGCATGAACGACATCAGGCCAGCAAACTCTGGCGAAATATAGTCATTCGCGATAGCAGAAAGATCAAGGACTACAGGTGTATTGGAGAAAAAATCCTGCGTTTTACTGAAACGTATATCCAACTGTTTTTTTAGTTGAACCATGTCGGTTGTGTTGACATAGAGTACAAATAAAGAAAGATTGGCAGTTTTGAGTTTAAATGCCGGTTCTGCGCGCGCCATATTTTTTGTGTTTTTAGGGTTTGTTACTTAACTTGGTAGGTCACCGCCCTCCAAGTTTCGAGAAGATCACGCAGTTTAACGATGCCTTCCCTGACTTTCAAGCTATGTCACCGTTAATTGCTTAAGGCCCCACTAATTTGATGCAATCTGATCAACCTTCAACTCTAGTGACCGGTGCCCACGTTAGATTCGCCCTCCACCCACACTCCTCTAAATCTGACAAAGAATCCAGTCGATCCTTGATAACGCTTCCGACTATTTGGTGATTATAGCGAGCCGCCATATCGGCTGCCGCGCGAGTTGAAATACGATGGCGATAGTTTGGATCTTCGAATAATCTGATCATATATTCCGCCGCATGACCCACGTCTGGATCAGCCCACATCCAACCGGGCTCGTAATGAATGTATTGACCTGGCTTTACGGGTATCAGAGTGAAATCAACGAGACAGCTGTTTTCGCTATCCATGAACTCCAGATTACCCGAATATCCGGTGCCTATAACAGGCTTGCCCATGGCCATGCATTCTGCCATTCCCAAGCCGAATCCTTCAGAACGGTGCAGCGAAACATAAGCATCGCAAACACTTTGCAGCCCATACATCTCTTCCCTGGAAAGTAGGCGGTCAAGAATGGTAATACGAGGATCCTGCTCAGCAAGCTTTTGTAGCAAGCTAAATTTTTCCAGGTGCCTATCTCCATGATGACATTTAATAACCAGACCTACACAATCTTCAGAAATTGGAAACGCACGTCTGAAAGCCTCAATCGTAGCCCAGGGATTTTTTCTTTCTGCAAAAGAATAAAAGTCAAAATTAAACAGAAAAAGAAAACGATTATCCGGGAGCGCAAACTCAGTACGACAATACGGTCGCGAAATTTTTACATCTATGGCATGGGGAATTCGAACAACAGGCTTATCTGTAACACGTTTAACCAGCTTTTCCACGAACTCGCTTGCAACCCAAATCTCATCGACTAACTCGAGTGCAGGTTGCCATTTTTTCGGAAACTTATCAATTTCCCAATGCCAGTAGCTGATCACTCGACGCCCACGGAGGTCTCCCCGCTCGAAATATCGTCGCCATACGGATTCGAGCTGATCG
>JBDSEJ010000386.1:0-3231 GCA_039920105.1 Candidatus Nitrotoga sp.
CTGGAGCAGATTTACTTTCAATCACTTGCGATGCCCCGAGCGCATGATCTTTAACGACAGGTAGGCTGGTCGATGAATCAGGTACAGCAACCGGTGAAGAACTCGCAAGTTCAGAGACAGGCACTGACGGCATACCCATCTTGGGCATGAACTCACCCACCTTATCCTTGTCTGGAATACGCAACTCAATATTCTGCCCAGCTAACTTGGGTTCGCTATCCAACACCATGGGCAGCAATACCACAATTACGATGACAAGTGCCACTGCGCCAATCAACCGACGTCTTGCTTGACGCTTCAGACTGACTTCATCATCCATGTGTTGTTTTGCCATCAAGTATCTCCGCGCGAATCAAACGTAGTGCAGACTGCGCACGCATCGCCTCTGCTACTGTATAGAATGAACCAAACGTTATGATTCTATCATTTTCGACGGCCTCATTACAGGCATGCTTTAGCGCATCTGTTACCGTGATAAAGGTCAGTACCGCACTTTTCACTCCTTCGGCATGTAACACTCTGGATAATTCGGCAGCTGTAGCACCGCGCGGCACGGTTAGATCAGCCACTAGCCAGACATCCACTTGCCTCATGAGCGCGCACGCTACACTGGCAATATCCTTATCCTTAAGCATAGCGAACACTGCAAAAGTTTTTCGGCAAGGCGGTAAGTCGTCCAAATTTTGCGCTAGTGCGCGCGCTGCCTGGGGGTTGTGCGCCACATCCAAAATAAGCATCGGCCTACCGGGTACAACTTGAAAACGGCCTGGCAGCACTACCTCGACCAACCCTCGTCGCACCGCCGTCATACTCACCGGCAGTTTATGCTTAAGCGCATCCAGCGCCGCCAATGCGGTGCTGGCATTATGCAATTGGAAAGCACCACGCAAAGCTGGATAAGGCAAAGCGCTACGAGTACCACTCACACCACGGTAATTCCACTGTTGCGCGCCTGCAGTAAAACTGAACTGCTCACCCAGACACCACAGCTGTGCACCAACACGCTGCGCCTGCACGCGAATCGTAGCAGGCACATCCATATCGCCAAATACCGCCACCTTCCCAACACGAAAAATTCCCGCCTTCTCAAACGCAATTTGTTCACGCGTATCACCAAGAAACTCCATATGATCCAAGTCAATGCTGGTAACCACCGCACATTCATGGTCAAACACATTAACTGCATCCAGCCGCCCACCCAGACCAACCTCCAGTATCGCCACCTCTACCGATTGATCGATAAAACATTGCATCGCAGCCAGCGTGCCGAACTCGAAATAGGTTAACGAAATTTCTGACAATTCATCATTATCCCTCGGGCGAGAGTCCATTTTTTTCAGGGGCGAAACAGCACACGCTTGCTCAACCCGCTCAAATGCTGCGCACAGCAATGCATCACTGGCCTGCAACTGGCCAATGCGGACACGCTCGTTATAATCCAGCAAATGCGGCGAGGTGTAGCAGCCAACGCGATAACCCGCCGTGTGCAACATGCATTCGAGCATTGCACACACCGAACCCTTACCATTTGTACCGCCTACAACAATGACAGGGAAAGCTGGATTGAGTCCCATCCGCAGCTTAACTTCTGAAACACGCTCAAGGCCCAGCTCGATAGCTTTGGGATGCTTGGTCTCAAGGTAAGCGAGCCAGTCGCTCAATGCTCTACGCTCACCTAGCATAGCAATCTAATTTTTGACCTTTTGAGGGATTGTGTGAGAAATTTCTCATTTAGGTAGCATATGAATAAACGATTTTAGCTGTGGACATTCTTTATCAAACAATACATATGCTCTACTCTTTCAGCCAAGCTTAAATTTCGGCTAAATTTCATAGGTGATGCTTAGTGTGCTTTGCAGCAACCAAAAATGGAGCAGGCAGCATTTATCAGGAGGAACAACTTACCATAACATGCCGCGCCCAATCTGGTGCTGGCGCGGCATAATCTTCCATCTCTGGCTGCTCATCGAATGGTCGGCTAAGCAATACCAGCAAGCGATCTATTTCCGAAAAGTTACGCTCCCGCTCAGCCATGGCAATCGCACTTTGCGCCATGGAATTGCGCAGAATATATTTTGGATTGGCCTTGTCCATACGTATCTTTCGCTCTTGGTCGGTTCCCGGCTCGCATTGTAGGCGTGTACGATAAACTTCAGCCCAAGCGTCAAACGCCGGCCGATCGATAAATTTATCGCGTAACTCGCTGTTTTTCTCATCCGGCGCGAATTTGAACAGACCTAAACTGCGAAACAGATTAGTGTAATCCAGCTGGCTTGCATGCATCATTTCCAGCAGTGGTGTAATGAGAGAAGCATCTTCTTTGCTGACATTGGTTAATCCCAACTTCTTGCCCATCAATTCAACATAGTGTTCAAAGTATTTCGGCTCGTAACTCTCCAGAGCCTCTTGCGCCTCCTCCACCGCGATAATAGGCGTCAAAGCCTGCGCCAGACAAGACAGATTCCACAAGCCAATTTGCGGCTGCTGATCAAAGGCATAGCGCCCGCCATGGTCGGAATGATTACAAATGAAACCCGGGTCGTAGGTTTCCATGAAACCGAACGGGCCATAATCAAAGGTCAGCCCGAGAATCGACATGTTGTCTGTGTTCATGACGCCATGTGCGAAACCGACGGCCTGCCATTCAGCCATCAAACTTGCGGTGCGGGTGATTATTTCATTTAAAAAACGCAAGTACTTGTCCGACGCATCGCTAATGTCAGGAAAATGCTTGGCTATAACATAATCAGCGAGCAAGGCGATCTGTTCATGCTGATCTTTATAGGCAAACACCTCAAACGAACCGAAGCGCACATGCGAGGGTGATAAACGAGTAAGCACGGCGGCACTTTCAATAGTCTCACGGTACACCTCTGCATCGCTGCCAACAATGCACAAAGCACGAGACGTAGGAATGCCCAAGCCATGCATAGCTTCTGAGCACAAGTATTCCCGAATACTGGATCGCAGCACGGCACGCCCATCGCCATTGCGCGAAAATGGAGTGATACCTGCCCCTTTTAATTGAATATCCCAACTCACTCCATCGTTATTTTTTATTTCACCAAGCAAAATTGCGCGTCCATCTCCCAGCTGTGGCACGAAGTAACCAAACTGGTGCCCTGCATAGAGCATCGATAACGGTTCGCTACCGGGCAGCAAACGGTTGCCGATGAAATACTCGGCGAAATCCGAGCGCTCAACTTCAGTTACATCCAGATTAATTAATTC
>JBDSEJ010000387.1:0-2028 GCA_039920105.1 Candidatus Nitrotoga sp.
TGCATCATCACCGTCGGAACACGCTTCAACCGAATCAATCACAACTGAGAGGATAGGCTTTCTCATGAACGACAACAGGGAATGATCAGCGTGACAATAATACTAACCCCGGAACAATCCGCAGCCCTTTGTGCAATCGAATCCTTCCTGCGTGATGACAAGCAGGACGCCTTTATCCTGCGTGGTAGTGCAGGTTCGGGAAAAACTACGCTCATTGCCAAGTTGGTCGAAACGCTGGAGGAGATGAACCATCCCTGCGCACTTTTGGCGCCAACAGGTCGAGCCGCCCGCATTCTCGGCAACAAGATCAAGCAAATCACTGGTAAGTCTGAATACGAGGGTTCGACTATCCATCGGGCGATTTACGCGCTGACCCAGATGGAAGTGAATGAGGGGGCCGAGACGGCCAACGACCCGGGAATGCGGATGATCTTTCCGCTGAAGGAAGAAGAAGCGACTGTATCCTTGTTCGTGATCGACGAATCCTCGATGGTCGGCGACAAGGAAAATCATGGCGATTTCATGCAGTTCGGCTCCGGGCGTCTACTCAAGGATATCGTGACCTTTGCTCGAATGGGCAGGCCTGGCCGCACGAAGGATCACCTTACCAAGCTGCTCTTCGTCGGCGATCCTGCGCAGCTACCTCCGATTGGGGAGAATGCGTCGCCGGCCTTGTCAGACGCCTATCTAAGGCAGGAATTCAAACTACAGGTCAACTCATTCGATCTGACAGCAGTGATGCGTCAAGCGCAGGGCAGTGCCATTCTCGACCGCGCTACGGAGTTGCGCGATGCCCTGTTGGCCAAGCGATTCAATACCTTTTCACTGCAGCCAGACGGACAAGGAATTGAGCAGGTCGATGCAAGAGGCGCGGTCTATCTGATCGTTCAGGGCTTGCAGACCAAAGGCTCCAATGTGACGGTCGTGCACTCAAATGCCACGGCACTGGAGTACAACCGCAACATCCGGGAGCGTCGTTGGGGTGATGCGAACCTGCCCATCCAGGTAGGCGAAACGCTGTTGGTCAACAAAAACTCAACTACGCACCCACTCAGCAATGGCGACCTGGTCAAGGTCACGCAGGTAGGAGCAGAAACGAAATGTGTGCCGGTGCATCTCAAGGGAGGCCACCAAGTTGAGTTGCGGTTTCGTGATGTCACCGTGGCTTTCCGCGACGCGGATGGCAGCATCATCCAGATATCCTGTTTGGTGTTGGAAAACCTGCTCGATTCACCCCAGCGTGAGTTGAACCCGCTGGAGCAACGGGCGCTGCTGGTGGACTTCCGAAAGCGCTACCCTGGCCTGCATCCAAAGTCGGCTGAATTTCGCCGCACCATCCGCACAGACCCTTACTTCAACGCACTCCAGGTCAAGTACGGCTATGCCTTGACCTGCCACAAGGCACAGGGAGGAGAATGGAACACAGTCATCGTGGATTTCGAGTCCAATGCGGGCGCACGCAATGCATCGTTCTTCCGTTGGGCCTACACGGCCATCACCCGTGCAGCAAAAAAACTGATCGTGGTTAACCCGCCAGACTTTACTGCGGGGGACCACATCATATGGGATCAACCCGCAACCCCGTCTGTCGCCTTCAGCCAGTCTGGTCACCAAAACTTCACAACCGATCCTGATTGGGAACGCCTGTCTTTTTCGGCCGCGACCGCCCCTCTAATGCCAACCCACCAGCAACTACGCTCGGTATGGGAGGCGCAAGGTATTGTCATAGAGCAGCTCCTGCACCAGCAGTATTGCGAGTGTTACACCCTCATGCGCGATGGCAAGCGCGCTACGGTGCGGTATTTCTACGACAAAAAGCATCGTGTGGGCCGTGCCGGTATCGTTCCCATCGCGCTGTCAGACAACCAGTTGGCGGACGACGCGTTGACTTCCCTCCATGCCTTATTCCATTTAGCATTAAAAACAGTAATAATATGGCCATGATAAATCTAGGGACTAATCATGGCGAGAATAGCGGGCGGAAAAGACCAATTGGCGATGGCGCGTGAAGCACTTCGCAAAGCCAAG
>JBDSEJ010000388.1:0-9366 GCA_039920105.1 Candidatus Nitrotoga sp.
ATGCAGTTTGTACGGCCCGGAAAATTTCGCTGGGTCTATCAGAAGCCTTTTGAACAATTGATCGTGGGCGATGGCGAGAAATTCTGGCTGCATGACGTGGAACTTAATCAGGTCACAATGAAAAAAATAGATGCAGCGCTGGGCAGCAGTCCGGCGGCACTTCTGTCCGGTAGCAATGAAATTGAGCGCGGTTTTGAGTTAAAAGACAACGGAACCAAAGATGGCCTGGAATGGCTGGAAGCTACGCCCCGTGCGCAGGACACTAGCTTCCAGAAAATTCTCATGGGGTTTGACGCGCAATCCGAGTTGATAATCATGGAATTGCAAGATGCTTTTGGCCACACTACCGTGCTTCGTTTTTCGAAGATGGAACGCAATCCGAAGCTGTCACCGCAATTATTTAAGTTTGTGCCGCCCAAAGGGACGGACGTACTGGGTGAATAAACCTTTCCCGGTCTTTACCGATTCTGGGAATAAGACCATATTATTGTCGGATTATGTTCCCTGCCCGCGATAGCCTTTTCGATCATCCTGCACCCGCCGCACCCTTGGCCGAGCGTCTGCGCCCCAAGTCCATAGACGAGGTTATCGGGCAATCTCACTTGCTGGGACCGGGTCGGCCGCTGCGCTTGGCCTTTGAGTCCGGCAAATTGCATTCCATGATTTTGTGGGGGCCACCTGGAGTGGGTAAGACCACCTTGGCCCGGCTTATGGCTTCAGCGTTTGATGCCGAGTTCGTGCCGCTATCGGCGGTACTGTCCGGGGTGAAGGATATCCGCGATGCTATTGCGCAGGCGCAGCATATCTTGCAACAAAGCGGGCGCCACACCATTTTTTTCGTGGACGAGGTCCATCGCTTCAATAAATCGCAGCAGGATGCATTCCTGCCTTTCGTCGAACAGGGCTTGGTTACCTTTATTGGCGCGACCACCGAAAACCCTTCATTTGAAGTTATTAGTGCATTGTTGTCACGCGCCCAGGTTTATGTGCTGCAAGCCTTGCCAGAGGCGGAATTGAATAAACTGTTTAAACGCACGCAACAGCTTGCCTTACAGGATTTGGAATTTGACGATACGGTACATGAACGCATCGTCGGGTATGCAGATGGCGATGCACGCCGCTTGCTCAACGTGCTTGAGCAGTTACAAACCGCCGCTCAGGCTGCACATGTTACTCGCATTGATGCCGACTTCCTGGACAGCACTTTGGCACAGAATCTGCGTCGTTTTGATAAGGGTGGCGAAGCGTTCTATGATCAGATATCCGCCTTGCATAAAGCGGTGCGAGGTTCTCATCCTGATGCGGCTCTTTATTGGCTGGTACGTATGCTGGATGGCGGTGCCGATCCGCGTTACCTGTCGCGACGTATTGTTCGTATGGCATGGGAAGATATTGGCTTGGCCGACCCGCGAGCGATCCAATTAACCCTGAATGCCGCCCAGACATTCGAGCAGCTGGGCTCGCCGGAGGGTGAGCTGGCATTGGCGCAAGCGGTGCTATATCTGGCAGCTGCGGCCAAGTCAAATGCGGGTTATGTCGCGTATAATGCCGCCCGCGCATTGGTCGCCCAAGATGGGTCGCGTCCGGTACCGCTGCATTTGCGCAACGCGCCAACAAAATTAATGAAACAGCTTGAATACGGCAAAGACTATCGTTATGCACACGATGAAATGGAAGGTTATGCAGCAGGTGAGAATTATTTTCCAGAGGGAATGCCGGAGGTAAGTTTTTACCAACCTGCCGAGCGGGGACTGGAAGCGAAAATTGCGGAAAAACTGGCGCACCTGCGTGATTTGGATGCTGCGGCAAAGAAAAAATGAAAAATGATTACAGCGTGTAACTGAGTGTAGGTTGCATCGCGTTGGGGGGAGCATGTTAGAACTACAAGCATTACGCAATGATTTGGACGATATGGCGGAACGTCTGGCGACACGGGGTTACACGCTGGATACGACTCGTTTCGAGCAGATGGAGAGTGTGCGTAAAACTATTCAAACACGCACTCAAGAGTTGCAAGCCAAGCGCAATTCTACCTCCAAACAGATAGGCATGGCTAAGGCCAAGGGCGAGGATGTGTCGGCCATCATGGCGGAGGTAGCCGGTTTGGGCGATGAGCTTAAGAAACTGGAGGCGCAACTTGAGCAGGTACAGCAGGATTTGCAGAGTTTTCTATCGGTTATCCCTAACACACCACACATTAGTGTGCCTGTAGGTAAGTCAGAAGACGACAATGTTGAAATGCGTCGCATAGGATCGCCGCCTGAATTTGATTTTGAAGTTAAGGATCACGTCAGTGTGGGTGAGAACGTGGGTGGTCTGGATTTTGAAACTGCAACCAAGATCAGCGGTTCGCGCTTCTCTCTATTAAAAGGTCCGCTGGCGCGATTGCATCGTGCACTGGCGCAATTCATGCTCGACATTCATACCGAGCAGCACGGTTATACCGAAGTGTATGTGCCCTATCTGGTAAATGCCGACTCCATGCGTGGTACTGGGCAATTACCGAAATTCGAGGAAGATTTGTTTTCTGTAAATGCCAGCGCTGTCTTTACCACTGCCGATATTGAGCAGATTGAAAGGTTGAAGCAGAGAGATGAAAGAGTCCTAAAAGAAACGGGAGCCCGAACTGTTTCGTTGAGCACGAAAAAACAGCATAGATTTTACTTAATTCCCACGGCCGAAGTCCCTGTGACCAACATGGTGCGTGACAGCATCACTCCACTAGAGAAACTGCCGCTGAAGTTTGTGGCGCATACCCCCTGCTTTCGCAGCGAGGCCGGCTCCTACGGGCGCGATACGCGCGGTATGATCCGCCAGCATCAATTTGACAAGGTGGAGTTGGTGCAGATTGTGCGTCCTGAGCAATCTTATGATGCGCTGGAGCAATTGTTAGCACATGCCGAAACGATTTTGCAAAAATTGGCTTTGCCATACCGGGTGATGCAACTGTGCACGGGTGATATGGGTTTTTCTGCGGCAATGACTTACGACATTGAAGTTTGGTTGCCGGCCCAGAATGCCTACCGCGAGATTTCTTCCTGCTCAAATTTTGAAGCTTTCCAGGCACGACGTATGCAGGCGCGTTTTCGAAATGAACAGGGAAAGCCGGAATTGCTGCATACCGTTAACGGTTCTGGTCTTGCGGTAGGGCGTACATTGGTTGCTATTCTGGAAAATTACCAGCAAGCCGATGGAAGTGTTGTTGTACCAGAGGTGTTACGTCATTATATGGGGAAGCTGGAATATATCAGTGCGTTGTGACGACCCTTGTTGTCGCGATGAGTAATTATGGCGCTTTGTATCAAAGATGTGTGAGCAGGTGATTCCGAGCTATACTGAAAAGTTTTGGAAGTTCAAAATGTCGTGGCATATACCATTCACAGCAGTAATAAAAAATGTGTCTACCGGATAGGTAGTTGTTGTTGTAAAAGCATAAGGAGATAGAAATGGAAGTATCGGGGATTTCAACATTGAGTGCTATTTTGAAGCGCCCTACTGAGCCCAGAAGTGATGCTCTTGCCCAGCGCAGAGAGCTGGCAGCTGAGTTGCAAGAAAACTGCCAAAAACTGGCAATATCTTTGAAAAAAGCGTTCCGGATTGGTAAACAAGTGGACGAAGTGGATTATGGCGCTTTTGAAAAGAGCATCCAAAATCTAATGGATGATTTTAAGCAAGTGGATAGCACATTTCTTGAAGAAGAGAGTCAAATTCTACTGTATTTGGCAATCGACTGGCGATTCAAGGATTTCGCTCAAAGTTGCGCAGACTTTTTCAAGCTGGCCCTTAATCTGAAACAGCTTTTCAATGAAAATATATCGGATTCGACTGCACTCAAAGCACTATGTAATGAGGAAGGTTTATTAAAGTTGACTGGTGCTTGGTTAGCTGATCTTGAAACAATGATGGACCGTGTCAATCAAGAGTACATGAAAGTTATGGTTATTAAGTTCTCTTGGTAAATTGTGAAGTGCAATGAGAACCTAAGGGAGGGGCCAGTTGAATCAGTGTCCCTGCTTTACCCCCTCCTTTGCAGGGTGATAGATGCTGAGAGATTTACTGGATTCAGATAAATCATTTGTGGCAGTTGAAGATAAGTTGCGCTTTGCTGCATGTTTGCTCTTTACCTGTTTTTTATAATCTTGTGTCGGAGGAATAAGTCGCGGCACAGTGTCTAAAGGCAGGCTATTCAACATGTCATGGTGCATACGCACCGTTTCGACCAGAATAACCGCTTCGCCCCCGCGTGCATATCCGTATTTGGCCTTTTCAAAATACTGGGGTTGGGCCAGTAGCGGCATCACCTTCTTTACATCTGCCCATTTATCGGGATTGTGCCCTTGTTGTTGGGCCAGCACGCGTGCATCCTCCAGGTGCCCATAACCTTGGTTATAAGCTGCTAACGCTAGCCAAGTGCGATCTGGGTCATTGATCCGCAGCGGCAGTTGTTCTTTCAGCAACAGCAGGTATTTTGCCCCGCCAATAATGCTCTGGCGTGCATCAAGCCGATTAGTTACGCCCATACGGTCAGCTGTGTCTTCAGTCAGCATCATCATGCCACGCACTTTGGTAGGCGAAGTGGCAAGCGGATCCCAATGCGATTCATGATAGGCGAGAGCGGCGAATAGTTGCCAATCCATCCCGGTTAAAGTTGCCGCTTCTTCAAACAGACTTCGAATATGTGGTAACACAGTGCGCGTCTTGGTGATAAATGCAACCGCGTCGCCCGTCTCCAGTCGTTCGTTGTGTCCATAATAGCGATCCAGCAGGCGGTGCAATGTGCCATCATTTTTAATGGAAGTGAAAAACTTTTTTGCTTCCGCCAATAACTCAGCGTCGGTGTCCGGTGCAAACGCCCAAGCGAGTTTGGAAGGTGTAGCAATATTGAGTGTGGGCTCAATGTTGGGATGGTAATTGCGTGCCAATGCAATTTGTTCCTTATTGGCGATAGTGCATTCCAGCTTGCCCTCTGCCACCTCTTCCAGTAGCTGGGCAGGTGACTGATTAGGGCGTATGTGCCAATGCAGCGCAGGATACTTTTTCTGTGCTTCATGCAAGGCTACGTCTTGTGCCGAGCCGGCCACGACGGCGATATTTTTTTTAAGGAGGCTCTCCATGCTCCGCAGAGGCGCGCCACTGCATACGGCCTGCTCAATAACAGTTTGATAGGATGGGCCAAAATTTACGCTCTCACTCTTTTTGCTGCGTAATCCAGTGGCGGCGAAATGTGCCTTTTTCTCTACAATTGACTGCATAACTTGATCCAGCGGCAGTGGTAAAAAATTTATTTTTACGCTCAATAGCTCGGCAAAAAGAGTAACAAGTTTGAGTTCGAATTCAGCGTCCACACTATTCTCAGCTGGCACCACGATGACCGTCAATTCTTCTTTCCATGGTTTAATTTCTATGGATGGTTTTTCAGGCGTACAGGCGGCGAGCAAAATTACACTTAGTAATGCGAGTTTGCAGAATCTGATTTCTGAAAAATAAGTATGTATAGACTTGATCATATGAACATTCTGCCTGATTTTATGCTTTGATGGTAAAATCAAAGTCTGCGGAGAGGTGGCAGAGTGGTCGAATGCGACAGACTCGAAATCTGTTGTACGGTTTTCCGTACCGTGGGTTCGAATCCCACCCTCTCCGCCATCGTACTATTTTACCCTGTCTAATGCCGTACACGAAACCCGCGCCAATCCTTGTGATACGCGGGTTTTTTGTTGTATGCCGTATTTTCCCGTCTATTGCAATCTTGGAGTTATTGGGGGTAGAATTACAGCGTAGTTACCCCCTTGAATTATAATATACCCCCAAGCGGTGATTCCATGAAGCTGACTGATACAGCGGTAAGGAAAGCGAAGCCTGAAGTCAAGCCCTACAAAATAGCGGACGGTGGCGGAATGTTTCTACAGGTGCAACCTAATGGCGGCAAATGGTGGCGGCTCAAGTATCGATTTGGCGGAAAAGAAAAATTGCTGGCACTGGGCGTATACGCAGACGTAACCCTAGCAGATGCCCGATCCCGTCGTGATGAAGCCCGCAAGCTCTTAGCCAATGGTACTGATCCCGGTGCGGTGAAGCAGGCGCAAAAGAAACATGCCAGAATTGAAGTGGCTGATTCATTCGAGGCAATCTCACGTGAGTGGCACGCACTCAATACCCCTAGATGGGCAGCTAACCATGCCTATGACGTGCTGCGCTCACTGGAAAAAGAAGTATTCCCCATCATTGGTGTGCGTCCCATTGCAGAGATTGACGCGCCGGATGTGCTGGACACCATCCGCAAGATTGAAGGACGCAAGGCTTTCGACGTGGCCGGGCGGACATTGCAGCGGGTACGTGCCGTATTTGCTTACGCAATCGCCAGCGGACGATCAAGGCACAATCCAGCTGCTGAAATCAAAGGGGCGCTGGCACCCACTCCAAAAAAGAAACACTTTGCCGCTTTGCCGATTGAAGCGATGCCTGAATTTTTGCACAAGCTGACGAACTACCAGGACCGTGCAAAGGCCAGCCCGCTAGTCATGGCAGCAACCCGCTTGCTGGCTTTAACCTTTGTCCGCACGGGTGAAATGCGCGGCGCACAGTGGGGCGAATTTGATCTGAAAAAGAAACTTTGGAATATCCCGGCGGAACGTATGAAATCACGCGAGCCGCACCTCGTGCCGCTATCCAGCCAAGCGATTGAGATATTGAAGACGTTGCACCCTCTCACCGGGCATGGGGTGCTGCTATTCCCTAACCGCAATGGCGGAGGTAAGCCAATAAGCGAAAATACCGTCAACAAAGTAATCGAGATAATCGGCTACAAAGGCCGCATGACCGGGCACGGCTTCCGCACTGTGGCCTCAACCTACCTCAACAACCTGGGCACGATCCGCCCGGACGTGATCGATGCACAGCTTGCCCATGCCGACAAGAACGCCGTGCGCGCTGCATACAACCGCGCCGACTACATGGATTACCGCACTGCCATGATGCAATTCTGGGCGGACACGCTGGACATCATGCAGCAAGACGGCAAGCTGCCCAAGTGGGCGAATTATGAACCGAATGGATTGGATTATCGGGCGACGCAAGTGATATAGCTGCGTGCATAAAGTGAAAGGGGCGATATGGCAAATAAATTTAATACCGAACAAGTGCGTGCAGAGACACACCGGGAAGCATCTGAACGGTGGATAGAACTCGAACAGAAGCGGCTAAATGACATATTTGCGAAGCTTGGCGGCATCGAACACACTTTACCCAGCTTGAACTTTCCACAAAGCGACGAATTTTCGACGCTCGATAAGGTTAGAAGTAGCGTTGAGGCGGGAAATAAAAAAGCAATGTTGGCACTTCTTGCTATTTCAACAGACGCGCTCCGGGCATATGAGGTATTGCCGCAAAAAGTTCGTGAAGCACTTGCTGACGGCTTGGAAAAAATGCGGAAAAACATGGAAGAGTCAAAGGGGTTTTTACCTCGCAAACGAGGGCAGAAGAGTGCCGATTCCAGGGAAGAATTTACGACTGCGATTAATATCGAATTTATCCGTGATTTCAAAGGAGAAAGTCTCATAAATGCCATCGCAGATGTAGCAGAGGAATCTGGACTGACAGAATCTCTGGTTCATAAGAGATGGAAGCGTCATCATGAGGGGGCAAGGGGTGCTTTAGACGCGATGAGCAGCGGGCTTGATGTCGCGAGTAATGTAACAGGTATCCCTAATAGGATGCTGCGAGCAAAAAAGAAACGGGCAATGGAGAGACGGCGGTAAAACTGGTACGCATTAACGGCCTTTATGCGTACCATGCAATATCTTTTATTGTGTGAATAATGAACGACATGATGCAGCTAGCACGAGGCTAGATGCGCTTAAACCTCTACGGAGATTTATATCATGGCGAACGCAACACAACAAACCTTAACTCAACAAACCGCACCTCAACAAACCGCAACACCAAAAACCGCAACACCAAAAACCGCAACACCACACCCCGTGCAGTTTTACCGACTCCCGACACTCACGGCAAATCTAGGCATATCCGGCTCGCATATCTGGAGCATGGTAAAGGCTGGTAAATTTCCCAAACCTGTAAAGCTATCCGAAAACTGCACCGCATGGAACGCTGCGGATGTTGAAGCGTGGGCGCAATCTCGCATTGCGGCATCCAAGTAAGGGGCGGCGATCATGGACACCACAAACAAAAAGGGCGCGCCTGCCACGGCAACGCCCTCAACACCACGGCTGGATTATAGCAAACTGGATACGAAATTATTCTGTTTTCAACTCGCCCTGTCGGCGCTGGCACGGAGGTTTTCGCTATGAAAATCTCTAACGGAAATACCACTACCCTACAGCAAGCAGAACAGGCGCTACCCTTCATTGATGCGACCGACCGCGATACCTGGATCAAGATCGGCATGGCAATTAAATCCATGTTTGGTGATGCAGGCTTTGATGTGTGGGATTGTTGGTCAAACGGTGCTGACAATTACAGTGCGCGAGCAGCAGTTGCTTCGTGGAAGTCTTTTAACGTATCCGGCGGCGTGAACATCGGCACGCTGTTTCACTTCGCACAGCAAGGCGGCTATGTCCACAACAGCACTGACAAACCAGCACCACCGACACCTCAACAGATAGCAGAGCGTGAAGCAAAAATAAAAGCAGATGCTGAGGCTAAGGCAATGCTGAGGGCGGCAGCGGCAGAGAAGGCGCAAGCAATCTGGAATGCCCCGCCAAGCGCATTAGAAGCCACACAGCCGGGCGTGAATGAGCATCCGTACATATTAGGCGCAAGGGTATCAAGCCGCATGGTGTAAAGGTGTATTACGGCAGCCTGTGCATACGCGACATGGATTGTAACGGCGCAATCATGTTGTCCACGAAATTGAACGGCAAGATTACCAGTCTGCAATTTATCAATGCTGAAGGTGAAAAGCGATTTTTACATGGTGGTGAAAAAGGCTACTTTGTCATTGGAAAGATTGAACCCGGCAAGACTGCTTGTATTTGTGAAGGATACGCAACAGGTGCATCTATCTACGAAGCAACAGGCCATGCTGTGATCGTCGCCTTCGATGCGGGCAATATGAAGAAGATTGCTTTAGCACTGAGGACTAAATATCCAGATTTGAAGATTATCTTGTGTGCCGACGATGACGAATCAGGTACAGGTCAACGCAAGGCTACCGAAGCGGCGCAGTTTGTAGGTGGACTGGTGGCCATGCCTTTATTTAGCGAAGGGACAGTCCATGAGTAATTCTAAATCGCATTAGAAACAGAATTAATTATCCAAGGCCACCGAGTAATGCTGGCGACACGCTCAGTATCATTTTCCATTGTTCGTAGCGCCTCAACCAAGTGATCTTCAAGAGCATCAATG
>JBDSEJ010000389.1:0-6966 GCA_039920105.1 Candidatus Nitrotoga sp.
TTCAAACTTTTACCGCGTGCTTTCGCCACCATTGCAGCGCGGGCGTGCAACTCCGGAGCCAGCCGCAATCTGAATTGGCCGGAGTATGGCTTGTTGGGTGCATGCCCGAGTTTTTTGCAGGTAGCCAGGTACTCATCTACAGCTTCTTTAAAGGCTGCACGCAGTTCGGTAACAGTCTCACCGTGAAAGCCGATCACATCACGAATACCAGCGATGTGGCCGACAAAGCAGCCATCTTCCTCGCTGTATTCAACACGGGCAGCGAAATCTTTGTAGGTCATTGTGTTCATGGTTTAACTCCTAAAGTTTCCAGATATTGCCTAGCATCGCGTACTTGGTAAGGTTTCGCTTCCTTGGCTGGATGCGGCCTGTGAAAAATGGCGATGTGCCCATCTTTCTCGAAGCGCACCCGCGAACCATTACCTTCGATCACGCGGCAGTCAATAGCCACCAACAAAGCCTCGATACGCCGCCATTCAAGCGATGCCGTAACGGGTTCTGCATAAACGGCAACGAGTGTTTTGCGATGCGTGGCATTCATACTATATAGGGTATCAAATAATGGAACCGTGTCAAGTGGCTTTGTTGGCAGCAGGACTATTAATGCCACAGACTTCGACTCAGCCCTTCTTGCCGCCCGTCACGGCGCTTGCAAGCAAATCCGCAAGCCCCGCGCCTTCGCTCGTTGCTACGGAATGCACCGAGCGCTAGCGGCAACAAACCGCCAGTGTCTTGGCGGGCACCAAATTGATGCACATGATTCGCAAGGGGCAGATTGAAATTCCCGGCTCGGAAAGAATGTCATTTGCCGACCTGTTTTTGCGTTAGCCGGACAAGTCCGCCAGCGTAAGGGAAGTGGAGCCTTTCTCGGCCTCAACTCGTTGCTAACGCGACAGAACCATGCTATCTCATGCGCTGGGAAATCAGACTGCGGCGGCATAAGTAAGGACTTCAAACTTTGGTAGAGCGGCGCGGAATAACCGCCAGTCAAAATAAAACAGATATCAAGGCAGTATTTCCTAATGCATCGCTCCCATTCTTTGCTCACGGTATAATTGCAATCCTTTTTAACGGTGATTCAGCCTGAATGTTGATATTTCGCGGACTCCACTCGGCAGACAAAAAACCAGTTGCACTTACTATCGGCAATTTTGATGGGGTACACCTAGGTCATCAGGCGTTACTAAAGCAATTAAAGACGGAAGCGCAGCTACTGGGACTTCCGACAGCAGTACTGGTATTCGAACCGCATCCGCGTGAATTTTTTACACCGCAAGAAGCGCCTGTACGGCTGACCAACATGCGCGAGAAGCTTGAGATTTTTGCGACACTCGATATAGATAGCGTATATGTATGCCGCTTTAACGACAGTTTTGCACAGATGAGCGCGACAGATTTTATTCATGCTCTGTCTGAAAAATTAATGGCGAAGTTTGTGCTGGTTGGCGATGATTTTCGTTTCGGTAACCGACGCATTGGCGATTTTGCGTTGTTGGAGAAGTTGGGGGGGCAGCTAGGATTTAAAGTACAGAATATGCACAGTGTTTCGCACAATAACGTACGAGTATCTAGCACGGCAATACGCGCTGCACTGGTTGAAGGTGATTTGCTTGCGGCACAGCGTTATTTGGGACGTCCTTATAGTATTAGCGGGCGGGTAGTTCATGGTGACGGCTTAGGCAAGCAGCTGGGGTTCCCTACTGCAAATATCCAGTTAAAGCATAATCGGCCGCCGCTTAACGGTATTTTTGTGGTGAGGGTGCAGGGGGATGGCCTGCCACCCATGCAGGGGGCAGCAAGTTTGGGTGTGCGTCCCACGGTGAAAAAAGACGGCAAGCCAGTATTGGAAGTGCATCTTTTCGATTTTTCGGACGAAATTTATAACAAACATTTGCGGGTGGATTTCCTGCACAAGCTGCGCGATGAAGAAAAGTTCGATAATCTGCAAAGTTTGACGAAGCAGATTGAACTCGATGTTTGTAATGCAAAGCAATGGTTTATACAACATGATTGACTATAAAAAAACTCTTAATCTTCCCAACACGCCTTTCCCCATGCGCGGCGATTTGGCCAAGCGCGAACCGCAGATGCTCGCCCAATGGCAGGCACTGCAACGCTATGAAAAAATACGTGCCACCAGCCTGGGACGCCCCAAGTTTATCCTGCATGACGGACCACCTTACGCGAATGGTGACATCCACATCGGCCATGCGGTGAACAAGGTACTCAAGGATATTATTGTCAAAAGCAAAACTTTGTCCGGCTTCGATGCACCGTATGTGCCCGGCTGGGATTGTCACGGTCTGCCGATTGAATTGCAGGTAGAAAAAAAGCATGGCAAGGAGATGCCACCCGCCCGATTTCGCGAGCTTTGCCGCGAATACGCTACCGAGCAAATCGAGAGACAGAAAAAGGATTTTATTCGTCTGGGTGTGCTGGGTGATTGGGATAATCCCTATCTCACCATGAACCACCAAACCGAGGCGGATATCATCCGCGCCTTGGGAAAAATATTTGAGCGCGGTCATCTTTATCAGGGACGCAAGCCTGTGAACTGGTGTCTGGATTGTCAGTCCGCGCTGGCAGAAGCAGAAGTTGAGCATGAGGATAAAACTTCGTCCGCGATTGATGTGGGTTTTGAAATAGTGAGTGTCGATGCATTGGCCAGGGCTTTTGACGTGTCTTTGCCGAGTGATGAAAAAACATATGCGGTCATTTGGACTACCACACCATGGACGTTGCCCGCTAATCAGGCAGTAAGCGTACATCCTGATTTTGACTATGTGTTGGTACAAACATCACGCGGATTATTGATTCTGGCTGCTGATCTGAAACAGGCATGTCTGGATCGCTATGGTCTGAATGGAGAAACGCTCGCCACTTGCAAGGGCATTGCGCTGGACGGTACTCCTTTACATCACCCATTCGATGAACGTGGGGTAAAAATTATTTGTAGTGACCATGTAACGCTGGAAGCCGGTACAGGCTTGGTACATACCGCCCCGGCACATGGTCTGGACGACTATTTTGTTGGGCAGAAATACGGTTTGCCTAATGACAGCCCGGTGGGCGATGATGGCAAATTCCTTGCCAGCACGCCGCTGGTCGGTGGTCTGTTTGTATGGAAAGCGAATGATGTGGTGGTTGCCGCAATTAAAGACAGCGGGCATTTAATACACCTGGAAAAAATACAGCATAGCTATCCACACTGCTGGCGGCACAAAACCCCGATCATTTTTCGTTCCACACCGCAGTGGTTTATCGGTATGGGACCATTTACCGATTGGCACGACTTGCAGAAGCCAGCAGTGGAAGTAAACTTGCGTGACCTCGCCAATAATGCGGTCGATGCCACACAGTTCTATCCGGCATGGGGCAAGGCGCGACTAAAAGCCATGATTGCAAACCGCCCGGACTGGTGCGTCTCTCGCCAGCGTAATTGGGGTGTGCCGATGCCGTTTTTCGTCCACAATGAAACCACGCAGTTACACCCGCGTACGCTTGAATTGCTTGAGCAGGTCGCGCAGCGCGTCGAGCTGCACGGAATAGAGGCGTGGTTTTCGTTGGACGCCAAAGAGTTGTTGGGCGAAGAATCGGCACAATACCGGAAACTTTCGGACACACTGGATGTGTGGTTCGATTCCGGCACCACCCATGCGTCGGTGTTGCAAAGACGCAAAGATTTGTCATTCCCGGCAGATTTGTATTTGGAAGGATCGGACCAACACCGCGGCTGGTTTCAGTCTTCGTTGCTTACTTCCTGCGCCTTGAATGACCGTGCACCCTACGACGCGCTGCTTACCCATGGTTTTGTAGTGGATGGCCACGGCCATAAGATGAGCAAGTCCAAGGGCAATGTTATCGCACCGCAAAAAATATTTGATACGCTGGGTGCGGACATTTTGCGTCTGTGGGCTGCGTCCACTGATTATTCTGGCGAGATGACGATCTCCGATGAGATTCTTAAGCGTGTGGTGGAAAGCTACCGCCGTATCCGTAACACTTTACGTTTTTTGTTGGCGAATACTGCCGATTTCGATGTGATTCGAGATGCGTTGCCTGTAGCTGAATGGCTGGAGATTGACCGCTATGCACTGGCACTGGTAAGCCGTTTGCAGACAGAGATTAAAGCCGATTATGCGCGCTACGAGTTCCATCTTGTTGTACAGAAATTACAGACTTTTTGTTCCGAGCAGCTGGGCGGATTCTATCTGGATATTCTCAAAGATCGTCTTTACACTACGGCGCAAAATTCGCGTGCACGTCGTTCTGCACAGAATGCGTTGCACCATATTATTGATAGCCTGGTGAGATTAATGGCTCCAATACTATGCTTCACCGCAGAAGAAGCGTGGGAGATATTGAGTGCCCAGCAGGACGTGAGTGTGTTTCAGCAAACATGGCATTCCCTGCCAGACTTGCCAAAATCAGATGATCAGGGGTTAATAAAAAATTGGACGATGATTTGTAACTGGCGTGCCAGAATAAACAAGCAGATCGAAGAAGTGCGCGCTGTCGGTTTGATTGGGCAGGCGCTGGCCGCCGAAGTGGATATTTACGCAGCGGGTGAAAGTTATGATTTGCTTACCCGTTTGGGTGATGACCTGCGTTTTGTGTTGATAACATCGCGTGCTACCATTCACCGCGTCACATCTGAAGCCGACGAGCGCGTTGAAGTAACGCCGAGCATGAATACCAAGTGCGAACGTTGCTGGCATTACCGTGCCGATGTAGGCAGCGATCCTCAAAACGCTACTCTATGCGGGCGCTGCGTCAGTAATTTATCGGGTGACGGAGAGGTGAGAAAGTATGCTTAAGCAAAAACTTCATTTCCTCCTATCCCTAGCGGGAAAAGAATGACGAAGCCGATTGAGGGAGGTGTAAGATTGATACTTTGGCTAGGCTTGGCAACGATAATTATCATCTTTGATCAGCTTACCAAGCTGTGGATAAGCCAGAGTTTTATCTATGGCGAGAGCTTGCCGGTAACAGATTTTTTTAACTTGGTGCTAGTGCATAACAGTGGTGCGGCGTTCAGCTTTCTCAGTAATGCTGGGGGCTGGCAACGATGGTTATTTAGCGCCATCGCCTTGACTGCTTCGGCTTGGATAATCTGGCTACTCCACAGACATAATCATGAGACACTGTTTTGTTTCTCACTGACATTGATACTGGGTGGTGCGCTGGGTAATCTGATAGACCGCCTTGCTTACGGCTATGTGGTGGACTTCCTGGATTTTTACTGGAGCACTTATCACTTCCCGGCATTTAACATTGCAGATTCAGCAGTTACCTGTGGTGCGGGGCTATTGTTATTGGATGGTTTTACAAAAAAAAAAAGAGGATGTGTCTCTGCCTGTACGAAAATAGCAAATTTGGGTGTTTCTTAAAATCAATGCTCTCCAATTCAAACACTAAAAATTCATAGTGCGGCATACGTTTGATATGAAATAAATAAATCAGAATTTTTAAAGTTGTTTATTATTTATTGAAAGATGGAATGGAACTATTACTCGCAAATCCCCGCGGTTTCTGTGCTGGCGTTGATCGCGCCATCGAAATGGTCGAGCGTGCGCTGACCCTGCATGGTGCTCCAATCTATGTACGCCACGAAGTGGTGCACAACGAGTTTGTGGTTGCTAACTTGCGAAAAAAAGGCGCAGTGTTTGTTGATAATTTAGCCGATGTGCCAGCGGGCAGTTACCTTATTTTCAGCGCGCATGGCGTATCGCAAGCGATACGAAGCGAAGCGCAGGTACGTGGGTTCAAGATATTCGACGCAACTTGCCCGTTGGTTACCAAGGTCCATAGCGAAGTTGCGCGCCTGCGCGAGCGGGGCAAGGAAATTATCATGATAGGACACGCTGGGCATCCCGAGGTCGAAGGCACGATGGGGCAGGGCGACGGTAGTATGTACTTGGTGGAGTCGCCAGCAGACGCGCAACTTCTGGATGTGAAAGACCCAAATAATATCGCCTTTGTCACCCAGACTACCCTGTCCGTGGATGATACCGCTGCTATTATCGCGGTGCTCAAGACCCGCTTCCCGGGTATTACCGGGCCCAGTAAGAATGACATATGCTATGCAACGCAGAACCGTCAGGATGCGGTCAAACATTTGGCCCGCCAGTGTGACGTTGTAATCGTGGTGGGTTCGCCCAGCAGTTCTAATTCCAACCGCTTGCGTGAAGTAGCGCATAACATGAACGTTCCAGCCTATCTGGTTGATAATGCTGGAGAACTGCAAGCAGAGTGGCTGTCCGGAAAATTGCATATTGGCATCTCAGCCGGAGCTTCCGCCCCTGAAGTACTGGTGCAGGACGCGATTAAGCGGTTACAAGAACTGGGTGCAGAAAGTGTGCGTGAATTGGATGGAATTAGCGAAAATGTGGTATTCCCAATCCCCAAAGCACTTGCTTGAGCAGGAAGGCATTGAGGAGTTTGATAGGGAGAGCTCTTGGGGCCCGCTATGCGCAATGCTATCCAGAATTTTTTTATGCGCGATTCCAATTGACGTCATCTTTGGCAAAGTTCGTTAAAACTATCCTTTATTTAGATTCAATAACACGTCTTGTAGCACGATTGCCTGATTATGCTCTTTTGTCCTTCGCTCCATAAATGAGCGTAATTGATCGATCGCCGGCATCGGTTAATAGGCAACGCATTAGCTCTCGCTTCTCATCAGTTTCAAGTTCGTTCTGGTATTTTTTCTGGAAAGCTTCCCATCGCTTCTGGTCGTGTCCAAACCATTTGCGCAAATCCGCACTTGGTGCAACGTCGCGCGCCCATTGATCAAGTTTAAGTGTCGCTTTGTTGCGACCGCGGGGCCAGATGCGATCGATGAGTACACGATAGCCATCCTCCGGTGTTGCATCTTGATACGCCCGTTTGATGAAAATATTCAACTTTCTGTGGTTCTCTTGCGACATATCTTTGCTCCATTCGAGAAGATGTATGAATACGTTT
>JBDSEJ010000390.1:0-2122 GCA_039920105.1 Candidatus Nitrotoga sp.
CTGCATCAATGTAAAGTTGGACAGATACACTTCTTGGTCTTGTTGCTTGTCCTTCGTACCCTTGGTATTCCCTTTAGGGATATGCCACATGCGTGTTTCAAAATTGACATGTTGCCATTCAGTCATCAAAAGCTCACCTATGCGGGAAAGTGTGCCGAGGCATAACCACATAGCCAATTGCACCTTTTTTTTTAGTGGGCGATCTATGTCATATTTATCTGGAGCATTACTGTAAGCATTTCCAGATTCATCAAAAATGCTTTTCAGCTTCCTTATTTCATCAATACTTAAAACCCTGTCTCGCAGATTGGTGTAATCATAAGGTAGTATTGGCGCCATGTTCACCAACATGGCTGGATTGCCATCGATCATTAACGCACGGTATGGTTTGCGCTTTTCTGCCCAAACAAGCATTTGGGTAATGTCACTAGCTACCATTACCGATGTTCTGTTTTTACCTGTAGCAACGATTGATTTATACAGGCTGCTTAAATGATGATGTTCCAAACTTTTTAGCGGGATTTTGCCAATGCTTGGTAGTACGTGTTTATTGAATGATTGATTGAGGCCCTTGTTGCCATCTTTGCGCTTCACGCCGTCAACAATCCAAACATCAAATAAAGCATTTACTGTCAGATTCTGAATAGTCTCTCTACTCGCTGTTGCAATCACTTCATTAACAGTAGCTTGCTTCTCAATTTTATCGGCAACTTTTTTAGTGCGGGGGTCGATGCCAGCTGCCACTAGTGCTTTTGCATTGTCGCGATTGCTTCTTATAGTAGATAAATCATTAGTAGGGTAGGTGCCACACTGAAAAAAAGTAGATGTTTGCCCTTTTGGTCTAAACGCATATTTAAACTTAACTGATACAATCTGCTTTATTCCACCTTTGCCGTCATCGACTTCAGAGACTCTAATGTCACCAGACAATCCCTTGCCATCACTGATGCTGTCACCTTTCCATGAGGCAGGTATCGCGTCCAATTGCAGAATTGTCCAAGGTTTCCCTTTGTTGTTAATATCGTCTTTTGGGTATCTGGTCGCCATAGTATGATCACAAGGGTTATACAAAGGGTTATACAAGAAATAAGCTGTTATTGTACTACTTGAGACAATACTGGACCACGTAATGATATAATTGACATTATAAATATATGACTTTAAAAGAAAATGAGTGTACATTAGTGTTTTATAACGTCCAGTACTGTTTTATGCAAAAACATAATTTTACTAGCTGGGGGCCAAGTGTTAGGAGGTTCGAATCCTCTCGCCCCGACCAAATTCTAAAAAGGCTTGCAGATTAAACCCTGTAAGCTTTTTTTATTACGGCTATGGGTACATCGGTAAATTTTACTTGCCGCGTGTCTAATAATAATTAACCATATAAAATATTTTGGATGGTTCACAGTAATTCCTTGAACCAGCTTATTCGCATTTATCTATTAGTAATATTACCGATATGCTAAAAGCTATTGAAAAATGGTTCGAAGCCACGCTTTGGAACGGACGCTTTGTGGTGGTGATCGCGGTTGTAGCGAGTATGGTCGCCGCCATTGCAATTTTCTACATGGCCACGGTGGACGTGGTGTACCTTGTTGGCCATATGCTGCCTTACGCTGACCCCACCCTGAATGAAGAGGC
This sequence comes from Candidatus Nitrotoga sp., assembly GCA_039920105.1. GTDB lineage: Bacteria > Pseudomonadota > Gammaproteobacteria > Burkholderiales > Gallionellaceae > Nitrotoga. Next base: position 1,642 of record JBDSEJ010000390.1, read on the forward strand.
ACGCAAGCTTCTTCATGACCAAACCATCTCCCATGTAGTGGAAGTGGTGGACGGCTACTTGCTTGCAACCTTTATGCTGATTTTCGCGTTCGGCATGTATGAATTGTTTGTGAGCGATATCGACGAAGCCCATGGCAGCAAGACCTCCAGCAAAATCCTGGTTATCGCGAGTCTGGACGACCTCAAAGCACGGCTGGCCAAGGTAATCCTGATGATCCTGATTGTCACACTGTTCGAGGAAGCAATGAACATGAAGTTATCGTCCCCGCTCGATCTGCTTTATCTCGGCGGCGCCATCGCCCTAATCGGCGCTTCGCTGTTTCTGACCCACAAAGCAGAAGATCACGGGAAAGACAGCAAACACCTTGGAGATTGATTCGTGACTTGTATTATTCTGCTTCCCATTGCATGCTATACGCTTGATAAGCGTCATCAAAAGTTAGGGCATGGTTACTTTAAACTACAGAACCTGATTTTTTAT
>JBDSEJ010000391.1:0-2651 GCA_039920105.1 Candidatus Nitrotoga sp.
AACGACTATAACATTTACTGAAAGGAATTAATCATGCGGTATTTTTCCTGGATGCTTGGCGTCGGACTGGCCATGGCGTTCGGCATCATTAATGTGATGTGGCTGGAAGCGGAATACTTCTGCATAGTCGAACCCGAAGAGACGGGATCGGGGAAAGATTAAACTGGCCATTCCTTCTGCCTGAATCCGCTGGAAATTATTTTTTATTCATAACAAGTGAGTCTGGTGTGACTGCCGATTCCGTAGCTAAAGTAACGGCGGAAGGTCTGGCATATACGCCAACAGTTTGATGGATATTTCCCTGCCCCATAGTCGCGTCTTTGTCGTTGGCATCCAGGATGCCAGCGTCTTGTCCGACATTCGCTTTTTGCAAAAACACCTGGTGAGCCTGAGCAATTGTTCGTTAGTGCGGCAGCGCACAGAAGTACCCGGCGTTGACGCGTAACCTCGAAATTTGCAACTAAACACCAAGTCGGAGGATGCAGCGATGGTCGCACTCTGATTTTTCATTCGTCGAACGCACGTTGATCCGTATTCACCAAGGAGAAAGACATAATGTTACGCAGCACGAACGATCTAGAGGGCTACGCCATCCGCGCGACTGACGGCGTTATTGGCAAAGTGAAAGACTTTTATTTCGATGACGAAGCCTGGGTTATACGTTATCTCGTTGTCGACACCGGCACCTGGCTTTCAAGCCGAAGCGTGTTGATCTCGCCTATTTCGATATGCACTCCGGATTGGGCAGACAAGGTGCTGCCCGTTTCGATCACCAAAGAACAGGTGAAGAACAGCCCCGACATTGATACCGACAAGCCGGTCTCACGGCAGCACGAAAGGCGCTACCTCGGGTATTACGGCTATTCATATTACTGGGGTGACAGCGGACTCTGGGGCGGGGCAGCTTACCCGGGTATGATGACTGGTTACGGCACTTTTCTTGATAAGCCGTATACCGAGTCTCCGGAAGCTGAAGAAGCCTACGCACGCGCTGACCAGGCGCAGCACCAGAATGACGATCCCCGCTTGCGCAGTTGTAAAACTATAATAGGCTACCACATTGAAGCGACCGATGGTGACATCGGCCACGTACAGGGTCTGCTTGTCGATGCGGAAACGTGGGCCATTCGGTACATGATTGCGGACACCAGCCACCAGTTGCTGGTGGCTGGGTCACCAGGTACTGATCGCCCCTCAATGGATCAAGGATGTCAGCTGGCCCGACGCCACGGTTTCGGTCAACCTGACCCGACAAGCGGTTCAAGATGCTCCGCCCTATGATCCGACAGTACAGCTGGAACGCGAACAAGAAACCGACATCTACAGACACTATGGGCGCCCCGGCTATTGGATGGGCGAGGCGAAACATAAATCGTGAAGCGTCAACATGACCTCGTCAGGTCCATATCCGAGGAAGTCTATTCCCGATGTGTTATCTGCTTGGCAATGCTGCCGTGAATAGGTTTGACAAACTGTCAACAATCTGACCAGACCTGATCAATAATTAAACCGAAGTGATTATTGATACCCATACAACTTAATGAAGAAAATGGCGGCAAGGCGCTTGCCGTTTATGTCAGCGGCAAGCTGATAGAAATGGGTTTATGCGGACTTGGTGCCCGGGTTCGAACGACTCGTCCGGCTGCACGGGAAATTGCGCCTGCTGTTCGTTATGAATGACTTTGACGGCTGGGATGCCGGCGCGGCTTGGGAAGGTTTCAAATTCGGCATCGAGCATTTCGCGGATATCGAGTGGCTCGCGATGGTCGGGGAAACGAAGTGGCAGCATGGGATGGCGACGTTCTGCAAGCCGTTCACAACAGCGACGGTTCGCTATTTCGATCGCACCGACGCCGTCGAGGCGCGGATGTGGCTGAGGGCAGCGTAGCACTTGGGTGTGTGGCGTTGCAGTGCGATGCGATGGACAAGGAGTTGAGTCATGAGTGCCACTGATCAAGCTTCGGCCGAAAATGACGGTCCGATTTCGCCATGGTGGCTGCGCACGTTACTGATCGTGATGGTGCTCGGCTTCACCGGGCTGATCACGATTACAACGCTTGCCTACCGCAATGCGCCGCCGATACCGGCGCAGGTTGTAGATAAACAAGGTGCCACGCTATTCACCGGAGACGATATCCGCGACGGTCAGACGGTATTTCTCAAGTACGGCCTGATGGACAATGGCAGCATCTGGGGCCACGGTGCCTATGTCGGTCCGGATTACGCGGCCGAGGCGCTGCATCGCATGGGGGATGACACCGCCGAGGCCATCGCACAACAACGATATCAGCAGCCCCTGGCCGAACTGCCTCGTTCGCAACAGGCGGCAATCCACGCCGAAACGGCGGTGACGCTCAAGACCAATCGCTACAATGCGACCACTGCAACGCTGCATTTGACCGCCCCGCAAACGGCAAGCTATCGCCAGCAGATCGGCTACTGGACCGAGTACTTCCGCGACCCGTCACGCAATGGTGGTCTGAAGCGTGACCTCATCACCGATCCGACCGAGCTGCGCCAGTTTACCGCCTTCGTGACTTGGGCGGCCTGGGCGTCGGTGGCCGCCCGTCCCGGCGAAGACTATTCCTATACCAACAATTTCCCGTATGACCCGAGCGTCGGCAATCTGCCCACGCCTGACGCGCTGCTGT
>JBDSEJ010000392.1:0-2832 GCA_039920105.1 Candidatus Nitrotoga sp.
TGGGCGGCAAACCCTATGCCGATTACAAGCTGGTAGCGCTGGAGCCGGTGCCTCTTGCCAATGTATTTTCGCGCGGTTGGGACAGCATCCGCTTACTTTTCAAATAATGGCTTTTTTAAGGATTGTAAAATGACAGTCTATTTGAACGGACAATTCATGCCTATTGAAGAAGCCCACATTCCTGTACTGGATCGTGGCTTCATTTTCGGCGATGGCGTATATGAAGTTATCCCTGTGTATTCGCGTGTTGCTTTCCGTCTGTCCGAACATCTCAAGCGCCTGCAATACAGCTTGGACGGCATACGTCTGACAAACCCGCACAGTGACGGAGAATGGACTAAGCTCATCACAGAGCTGATCGAGCGCAACACAGCAGAAGATCAATACTTATACCTGCATATTACGCGCGGGGTGGCCAAACGCGACCATGCTTTCCCCAGCCCCGCAGTACAGCCTACCGTGTTTATGATGAGCAATCCACTCATAACACCATCCACTGCGTTACTTACTAGCGGTGTGAAGGCAATAAGTGCGCCAGATAACCGCTGGCTAAGTTGTGACATCAAGGCCATCTCACTTTTACCTAACGTGTTGCTTCGTCAAATGGCGATAGACGCTGGCTGTGCCGAAACCATTTTGATTCGTGATGATGAATTCATGACCGAAGGCGCAGCCAGCAATATTTTTATAGTAAAAAATGGCGTACTTTTTGCCCCGCCTAAAGACAATCTTATGCTGCCTGGAATCACTTACGACGTAATACTGGAAATCGCCACTGCCAACAGTATCCCTCATGAAGTTCGCAAAATTTCCAAGGACGAAATTTTCACCGCCGACGAGCTGTTACTCACCTCCTCCACCAAGGAAGTGCTTGCCATTACCGCATTGGATAATAGACCGGTTGGTGATGGCAAACCCGGGATAATGTACGCCAAACTTTATAAACATTATCAAAACTACAAGCGCGATGTAATGCGAAAGTCATAATTAAACCTGACATTCCACGGTCAGCTAACAATTTGACAGATATCGAGAGTCAAGCATTTTATTGAACTGCAATCCTCTACTTTCGTGGAGTTAAAGAATCCTAAACTTACCAAATATCCATGGCGCTTACTGAAAGTCTTATTAAATATCCATGCGACTTTCCAATCAAGGTGTTAGGACTAGCGCACCAGGGCTTCGCACAAGCAGTGGCAGACGTGGTATTGCGTTACGATCACGATTTTGATGCCGCCACCATGGAGATGCGCCCCAGCAGCGGCGCACGCTACATCGGTCTGACTTGCACCGTGCGTGCCACTTCACGTGAACAGCTCAATATGCTCTATCAAGAATTGTGTAACCAGCCACATGTAGTGATGGTGCTTTAGTGAAATGGTACCGCTGATTAAATATATGGGTCTGGTCGAATACGAGCAAACTTGGCAAGCAATGAAACAGTTCACTGGTGCACGTAACGCTGACACGCGAGACGAAATCTGGCTACTGCATCATTTTCCGGTATATACCCAAGGCTTGGCAGGAAAACCGGAACATCTTCTGCATGCCAGCGACATACCGGTAGTCAAAATCGACCGCGGCGGCCAAATTACCTACCACGGTCCCGGCCAGATCGTCGTCTACCTTATGCTGAATTTACGTCTATGGAAACTCAACGTGCGCGCACTGGTGCGGTTAATGGAACAGGCTGTGATAGATTTGCTTGCACCATACGGTGTAATTGCACAGGGGCGAGAGGAAGCACCGGGCGTGTACGTAGATAATGCGAAAATTGCCGCGCTCGGATTAAAAATTTGCAAAGGATGTTGCTATCACGGATTGGCGCTCAACGTGGACATGGACCTTGCTCCGTTCGCTTACATTAATCCATGTGGCTTTGCCGGATTGCGTGTTGTCCAAGCGAAAGACCTGGGTGTCTGCACCCCACGGCCCGAACTGGAACTGCAACTTGCACAGAATGTAATCAAATTATTGCAACAACATAAATCAGCTAATTCCGCTTAATAATGCATAGTTGCAGAAACTGGCCCCCGCAACTTATTATAATTTATCGGAAGACACGCTTCTGCAACAAAATGAACAATGGCTTAGGTAACAAACCAGCTCAAAGGAAAATCCATTATGACTATCATAGAAAAGCAAACTGGCGCAGCTAAAACAACACGCAATCCAATTAAAATTGTTCAGCTAGAACAACGACTACGCAAACCGGAATGGATACGCGTTAAATCTGGCAGCAGTCAAGGTTATCACGACGTCAAGCGCCTGTTACGCGAACACAAATTGCACACCGTATGCGAAGAAGCCTCTTGCCCAAACATTGGCGAATGTTTCAGCAAGGGTACAGCCACTTTCATGATTTTAGGCGACCTCTGTACACGACGCTGTCCATTCTGCGACGTAGGCCATGGCAAACCGCTGGCACCGGATGCTAACGAACCGGCACATCTGGCGCAATCCATTGAGATACTCAAGCTTAAGTATGTAGTTATCACCAGCGTGGATCGCGATGATCTGCGTGATGGTGGCGCGCAGCATTTCGTCGACTGTCTGACTGCCATTCGCGCTACTTCTCCCCATACCAAGCTGGAAACACTAGTACCAGATTTTCGTGGCCGCCTGGAAACCGCATTAAGCATTCTGGCGAATAGCCTGCCGGATGTACTTAACCACAATCTGGAAACCGTGCCGCGCCTCTACAAACTGGCACGTCCCGGCGCAGACTATAACCACTCGCTCAAATTACTAAAAGATTTTAAAGCACGCTTTCCACAGGTGATAACAAAATCAGGCCTGATGCTGGGACTGGGTGAAACAGATGAGGAGGTA